>JAFTHD010000099.1 GCA_017457585.1 Bacillota bacterium
AATGATATCAGAAAGGTTATATGTTTCCGTATAATGCTGTTCAACAGCACAAAATGATGCAAACATCTCAAATTGTTTACTTTGCTCAGTTTCTTCTATTTGCTGCGAAGTCAAAAAAGACTCCATATAGCTTTGAACTATTCTATCCATAATTATGATCTCCTACTCCACTCCCAACGCCTTAAACACCGCATCCTCTGCACTCTGATAGAATACCAGACTGAAACTGCTCATAAGCTCTGCCGGTACTGTTCCGAGATCAACCGCTGAGGTCTGCGGCAGTAATATCTTCTTTGCTCCGCTATCAAGACAAACCTGCAAGGTGCTTGCAAGGTTGTCTGCTTTCATAATGGTTCCGCCTATGCTGAAATCTCCGATAACAGCCATGGAACTTTGTACTGGTCTGCCAAGGGCTATTGAACACAGCGCAATAAGCGTAGGTAATGCCAGCTTATGCGTCATACCTATGCCCTGCAGATCCTGATAATTTATGATGAAATCTTTATTCATGGCAGCAAGGGAGCCACTTATCCTATTGCCGTTTGCTTTAAGGAAATTGAATGCGGTATCTACTGCTTCCTTGCACTCTCTGTCCGTTCCAAGACCTGTGCGGTCGAACTTTCCATTGCCGGGTAGCATTTGCGATTCAAGCCTGAATACCCCAATCATATCCGACTTACCATGAGAGATTGTATATACCTGCCCCGGATTGCACATACCCTCAGGGATCAGCTTACCGCCGCCCTGCTCCGGCACGGATACATAATGCTCTCCCATATCTTCCATATCTATATATGAGAAGTTGACATCATAAAACTCCATGCCACCCAGCTTTTTAAGTTGCTCTTTGACGCGCCTTCTCATTTCAAGTGCTATTTCCAGAACCTCTGCAACTTCTTCCTTTCCAAACTCTCCGTCGGGATAGAGAAGCTTAAGATATCCATCCACCATCCTGCGGACAGCAATGGTATCACGCTGGTTGAGATTCTTTCCCAGTCTGAAATACTTATCTATAGCATCTCCGAACTGCTCTTTTCTTAGCTCACGGATGAACCCTGCAAGATAATCTGTGATAAACCCATAATCATTTGTAAAGTGTTCCGGTCTGAACTTCGGTATCTCCCATCCGGGATTATAGCAATGCATTCTGTCGAGAAACGCAGTATCTGTTCCCATCTCAGGAGGAAACGGGTCAAACAGGCTCGATGTCTTAAGCAAAACATCCACGCTTTGATTAATATTCCCAACAAATACCATAGATGCGGATGCAGCTTTCTCTTCCTTGCCTCTTGCAAAGGATCCCGAAGCCATATAATCCTTCATGATCTGGATGCCGTCTTTGTCCTTGAAGTTGATACCTGCAACCTCATCGAAGGCAACAACATCCCACAATCCGACTAGTCCCATGGTGCGTCTGCCCATGTTATAAAAGAGGTTTGCCACCGTGGTCTGTCCGCCGGATACAAGAATACTGTTCGGTGAAATCTCCTTATACAGATGTGACTTACCCGTACTTCGTGGACCCAGCTCACAGAGGTTAAAGTTATTCTCCACAAGCGGAAGCATTCGTGTCAGCAGGAGCCACTTCTCACGATAGGACAATTCATCTGGCTCCATGCCTGTAGAACGAAGCAACACATCAATCCACTCTTCCTTGGAGAATGCCTTTCTGCCCTCTTTAAGCTGATTCATATCAACATTCGGCATCTGAATAGGTGTCAGTTTCGTAATAGATACCGGTGAAATATCTTTCTGCTTTGACTTCTTGGAGCGAAGCTCTTCGCCATCGACACCAACAATACCGAAATCATCGGATCCATCTCCGCCATATTCAAGCTGTACGATACACCATATACCGCCACACAGGAGTCTGTCATACTGTTCCGGATAATCCTCTGATATAGGGATCCTCGTAAGTCCCAGGTTCGAAAATGATGCTTCATACATATCAAGTTTCATATTAAGTTCAACCGTGATAAGGTCTATAACTGTA
Source organism: Bacillota bacterium (assembly GCA_017457585.1). The sequence continues at coordinate 1,994 of JAFTHD010000099.1, forward strand.
TGAGAGCCTTTCTTCCTTAATACAGAAAGGACTTTCTGTGCTTCATCAGGACGCACGTAGTTATTGGCAAGGATGCTCTTTACAGTATCCACCCCACGCTCGATAATTGCTTCATCGTCAGAATTGCAATACTGACCAAGCAGATATTCCAATACATAGATAGGAACGTTTGCGCCTTCTTTGATATGCTTTGTCAGGTCTTTACGGACAATCTTTCCATCGAATGTCTGACGAAGCTTTCTATTCAGTTCCTCACGATTACCGGAAGATGAAGTTTCAGAGCCATCAACTGTAGCCGTGCTCTCCATAACCTCTCCCTTTTGTCCGTTAAAACCATCCATGTAATCCATATACAAAGGTCTCCTTAGCTAAAAAATCCAAAATCATCTGCCGCAAAAGCAATATCTATCTGGAACTCTATCCTCTGCGGAAGATCCGTGCTATCCGCCTGTTCTATAATCAGATAGTAGGTCTCCTTGCTGTCATAAGCCTGTGACTTCAGGCTGAAATTGCATCTGAAAGTCCTATCCTGGGCATCCGCACCGGTCTTGTCAGCAAATATCATCTGCACATCAGATATCTTCTTCCCCGTGGAATCCACAAAATATGTATCATAAACAGCGGCTTCCCTATTTCCGCTTACAGCATCCTTCTGATAGAAGTTCAGCGAGAAGATCATATTTGTAAGCTTATGATTTGCTGAAAGCAGCGTAACCTCTACAGGCTTGGTATCATACTTCTCTTTATTCTTTTGGTACTCCTTTGAGCTATTGCGAAGATGCTTATACTCGATAAGCGGTACACACATCTCCTGCAGGCTGACTCCGCCGTGTACAAAGTTCATACCGGATCCTGCGCTTGTCTTGATACGGATATCACCTCTCGGAGCATATCCGTAATAATCCGTCCTACCCTCCATGAACTTAACCGGAAGCAGATATTCAGGATCATCGCCCTTTGTAAGAATAGCAAATCGCCTTGCATACTCCACTATTCTATGAACAAAGTCAGATTTTTCCGTCTTTGACTCCTCTGTAAGCGGGCTGTATGTGTATAAGAATCCGTGATCGGAGGTTATCATGATATTGATACCGCCAAAATCATTCACGATTGTTCTTACAAGCGTGATAAGTTCTTCAATAGTCTCCTCACAGGCATTAAATACCTTTGTCTCCGATGTATGGCTAGTTTCATCAATCGTATCGTGGTAGATATAAACAACATCCTTGCCCTTTACAAGCTCCGAACGCTCGGCACGTCTTACAGCCATCAGATCCTTTGCCTTTACAGCGACGCTTTCAGGATTAGATGCTTTCAACAGGCTTTCTCTGTTGAGACTGTCGGAAGACTGACCATCTGCAAGCACCTTAAGTATCTTCTTTCCTGCGTCAGATTCCTTTAATTCAACAGTCAATTCCTTATGCGGCAAAAGTGCTGCCATTCCGAACTTGGTCTCTGTCGGGAATATGCCCTGCATACTCGAAAGATTTACCTTGCCCTGCATTTCACGGCTTAATTCTTCCTTGATGGAAGCTGCCACTTCATAACGGAGCGCAT
>JAFTHD010000100.1 GCA_017457585.1 Bacillota bacterium
CCGCTCATCGCGATAAGGGCGGATTTTCTATTGCTGTCAGTCATACTTCTGCCTCACACACTTTCCCTTTTCACATCGCCGATATCCGTAACGATTCTGTAACCTGCCAGGAAAACTCGCTGCTCCAGGCATCCCCTGCACTGGGCAGCTTCCTCGCCTGTACAAATTTTGTTCTCGTAAAGGTCGTACTTCTCGCGAACCGCCACAGGTGACAGGTTCGGCATAACCACGTTCGCTCCTGCCTGAAGGCCCTGCTCTCTGCCGCTTGGGTGAATCGTTCCAAGAGCCGTCGTAGACGGTATGAGCGCGTACGGGAAAACAAGGCGAAGCACGGCCACCATTCTGACGGTAAGTTCAAGGCTTCCGCTCCCAAAGTTTCCGAACGGCGTCTCCGCATGTGTAATGTACGGGCCTATGCCGATCATATCAGGCCTGAGTTCCTGAAGAAATCTTATGTCGCAAACCAGGTCATCCAGCGTCTGGTATGGGGATCCTACCATAAACCCCGACCCCACCTGATATCCGATTTCCTTCAGGTCAAAGAGACATCGCTTCCTGTTTTCAAGGCTCATGCTATCCGGATGAAGCTTCCTGTAATGTTCAGGACTTGCCGTCTCGTGGCGGAGCAGATACCTGTTGGCGCCCGCTTCAAAAAACGCCCGGTAGCTCTCCCGAGACTTCTCTCCTATAGATAGCGTAATTGCGCAGTCCGGGTGTTCCGCCCTGATACTGCGCACGATATCACAAATTATTTCATCTGTATAGTATGGGTCCTCTCCTCCCTGAAGGACGAAAGTCCTGTAACCAAGCTGATAACCTTCCCTGCAGCACTCGAGGATCTCTTCTTTTGAGAGCCTGTACCTATCCGCATTCCTGTTGCTCCTTCTGATGCCGCAGTAGTAGCAGTCGTTCTTACAGTAGTTGGTGAACTCGATGAGCCCTCTGAGGAAGACCTCTTCCCCGTATCTGTCTCGGCGCTTCTTGTCGGCTGCCGCAAACAGAAGCTTATCCACTTCAACGTCCTCGTTTGCAAGGAGCTGCTTCAGTTCGTTATCTTCAAGATTCCCCGTTTTCTCCAGCTTCTCTATCAAGTACTTCATTCATACTCCCCATTCTGTATCCGCTTATGTCCATGGTCACGTAGCTGAACCCAAGCGATTTGAAGGTCTCTGTGACCTTCTCCCTTACCTCTTCTTCAAGCAGTTTGCCAAATTCCTCCAGCATGATTTCTATTCTGGCGATGGTGCCGTGGATCCTCACCCTCACCTGGTGAAATCCCAGATCCAGGAGAAGCTGCTCCGCCTTGTCCACCATGCCAAGCTTCTCTTCGCTTATCGTCTCGCCGTAGACGAATCTTGACGAAAGGCATGCAAAGGACTGCTTGTTCCACGTTGGCAGATCCATCTCCTTTGAGAGGGCGCGGATATCATCCTTCGTCAGCCCTGCGTGTCTCAAAGGACTTTTGACCCCCAGCTCTGCCACAGCCTGCAGTCCCGGTCTGTAGTCGCCGTTGTCGTCGATGTTGGAACCCTCGACGATATATTTGATGCCGCGCGCCTTCGCAACATCGCCGATCTCCGTGAACAGCTCCTTCTTACAAAGGTAGCACCTGTTGATCGGATTCTGCCTGAACCCCTCTATATCCAGCTCTTCTGAGTCTACTATTATATGATCAATGTTGTTCTCGCTGCAATAGCTGATCGCTTCCTTAAGTTCTCTCTCCGGAAAGGAGCAGGACCTTGCGGTCACGGCGATCACCTTTTCTCCGAGAACATCCTTGCAAACCTTGAGAAGAAATGTGGAATCAACTCCCGACGAGAAGGCGACAGCCACGCTGCCAAGCTCCTCAAGGTAGCTCCTCAGACGCTCAAGTTTGCCGTGCAAAACATCCATACTCATTACTCCAGTTTACCTGTTACCTCATTGATGATGGCATCTACATCTGCAAGCGCCCCCTTGCCCGTCTCGCCGGACGCCAGATAAGACACCTTCGGCTCTATGAACCCAAATCCGCGAGCCTTTAATTTCTCTATGTTTGAAGCCGTCGCCTCATCCTCATACATGGCCGTGTTCATGGCAGGCGCTATGAGCACCGGTGCATCTTCAAGTGCGAGAAGGACGGACAAAAGCAGATTGTTCCCGTCTCCTGCGGCTGCGCCCGCGATAAAGTCGGCCGTTGCCGGTGCCGCGAGGAAAAGATCCGCAAGTTTTGCGAGAGACACGTGCTCAACCTTTGAAGGTCTGTAAGGCGCAAACATGTCAGTGTGCACCTTGTTTCCTGTGACGACCTGCAAAGTAAGGGGCGTTATGAACTCACAGGCGGCCTCCGTCATGATGACGTGCACGCCGTATCCTCTCGCCGTAAGCTCCCTCGCTATGTCGGCAGCCTTGTAAGCTGCAATGCTTCCCGTGATGCCCAGCAC
>JAFTHD010000101.1 GCA_017457585.1 Bacillota bacterium
AAACGCCTCTTCGATACCTGTGCTATGAGGCCTTCTATTGTCTAAATTTCGCTGAGGAGATAGATCATGGTGCCCCTGTCTCCTGCCTGAATGGTGTCGCGGCCGCCCGGGATGATTACCTGATCACCTCTGTGTATTGCCGCGAAGAGCATGCCCTCAGGGAGTCCCAGCGTGCCGAGAGGTTTGCCGAGAATCTTCGTGCCCGGTGTTGCCACGAATTCCATGATTTCAGCCTGCCCCTGAATGATCTGAGAGGTGATGACTCTGCTGTAGCCCTGAACGAACCTGACGATTTCGCTGGTCGTGATATCGAGAGGATTGAGAGCCATATCGATACCAAGATCGGTGATGATCTCGGCGTAGCTGGTCCTGCTCACCTTGGCGATAACGTGCTTCACGTTGTGGCTTTTTGCAGAGAGGGCCAGGAGCAGATTGTCCTCATCAAATCCTGTACACGTTACGACAGCGTCCATCTGATCCAGATTTTCGTCTTCAAGGAAGGTCATATCCGTAGCGTCACCGTTGAGGACCATGACTCCTTTGAGGTGATCCGACAGGTAGTGACAGCGCTCGAGATTGTATTCGATTATTTTAACGGACATACCGAAGTCGGACAGCTTCTTTGCAAGGTAGAAGCCCGTCTTACCGCCGCCGATAATCATGATCTTCTGAAGATTGGTGTACTTGCCCTTTTCATGGACGCGGGTGTTGAGCTGGATGATAGGCTCCCTCTTTCCCATGATGTACACCGAATCGTTTTCCATGACGGAAGTGTTGCCGTTAGGAATGATGATCTTACCGTTTCTCGAGATTGCGGCAACGAGCATGTTGGGCAGCATCTCGTGAATTTCCGGCATGGTTTTGCCGATGAGCTCGGGGAATCTTACCACCTTAAACTCGATCAAAGAAGCGCCGCCCGTTGAGAATATACCGTTGCTCAGGGTGTACTTCTCGGACAGATACTTGAAAATCTCCTGGGTGATACTCAGGTCAGGATTCACCATGCCGTCTATGCTCATGGTGTCCTTGATGAAGGTAAACTGATCCATGTGCTCCGGATCCCTTACCCTCGCCAGTACCTTGCGGCAGCCCAGCTTCTTGGCAAAGGCCGCAATGACGATGTTGGTTTCATCGCTTCCCGTGGTTGCGATAAGGTAGTCAAACGTATCTATTGAAATGCCCTTGAGGGATCTGATGTCCTTGGCATTGCCGTTTACGGTCATAACATCCATCTGCGAGCTGGCGCGTTTCAGCTGCGCCGGACTTATATCCATTATCGTGATATCGTGGTTGCTGCCGAGAAGCACACCGGCCACTTTCATACCCAACTTTCCGGCACCAACGATGAGGATTTTCATTATTTCACCATCCTTCGAAAATCTTTCGAAAGGCGAAAATTCGCCCATTTTGGAAATCTACTAAATTATACACCTACAATGTGAAAATTCAACATATATTTGCATATAAAGCGGTCAGGGCTTAGAATGGAAAAGAACGAAAAGCGGAGGTAAACACACATGACAATCAAACTCATAGCTCTGGATCTTGACGGAACCACGCTCAATCACAAACGGGTTATAAGCAGCGTTACGAGGGAAACTTTGAAGGAAGCTGCGCAAAAAGGCGTGAACATAGTCGTTGCAACAGGGAGGCCGAGAATGGCCCTTCCGAAGGATGTTTACGAGATCGATGCAATCAGGTATGTGATAACGTCAAACGGCGCACAGGTGACGGATCTTCGCGAAAACAAAGTGGTCTACAGAAACTGCATGTCCCCTGAAACGGCAGAGCGCGCAGCAGGTCTCATCAGCAGGTATCCGTATCCTATTGAGGCCTTTACAGACGGTCACGCCTATATCAATGCGGACTACTACGAGTACGTGAAAGAGACGGGAGAGTGCTTCAGGGATCCGGAATACGTTCTCACGACGCGAGAACCGGTGGAGGATATCATCGGATTCATCCTTGAAAACAAACAGGACATTGAGAATATAAATGTCAACTTCGAAGATATGGCTGACAAAGCGAAAATGGCGCCCGTGCTGAGGACGATCCCGGGAGCAACCATAACATCCTCCTTCAAAAATAACCTTGAGATCGGTGGGGAGACTACCAGCAAGGCCGACGCCCTCGCAAAACTTTGCAGTATTCTCGGAGTCTCGAAAGATGAGATGATGGCTGCCGGAGACAGTCCTAACGATATCGCCATGCTCAAGGCAGCAGGTCTGTCGATAGCGATGGGGAACGCTGAGGAAGAGGTGAAGGCAGAGGCGGATTACGTGACCCTTTCCAATGCAGAGGACGGGGTGGCGGCGGCCATAAGAAAGTTCGTGCTTGAATCTTCTGCCGATGGCCGGTAAACGGCAGGCGCAGATAAACCGTTGGTCAAAAGCTTGATGGAACCTTTGACATAGCGGGTCTGATAAGTGGATTACCATATGGTGTAAAGGAAAGAAGAAGGAGAAAAAAGAACAGGGGAAAGTAAATAAATTACAAATATGCAAAATAAGTACTTGACTGACATAAATTACCAAGCTATAATCAGAGCAAGGGTTGGTAAATTGTGGAATTCGAGAGGTGATTTATGGACAATAAAGTACTTGGCACTTTGGGAGAGGATACAGCTGCTAAGCTGCTTTCCTGCAAAGGTTACAGAATTATAGCGAGAAACTACAGGTGTATGTTCGGTGAAATAGACATCATAGCCTACAGAGGCGGCTGCCTTCATTTCATCGAGGTTAAGACGCGCCAGACGGCGGCCTACGGGAGGCCGTGCGAGTCGGTTAATTCTGTTAAGCAGGGACGCATACGGAAGGCGGCTGTTTTTTATTTGAAGGAACTGAAGGCAGCCGGCATCACC
>JAFTHD010000102.1 GCA_017457585.1 Bacillota bacterium
AGAGAGAGGTCATTACTATTTTAAGAGCTGTTCATAAGTATAAGGATTCCAGAGAGCAGTTCGAGCAGAGGACCCATAAGAGACTGATCGACATCATCGCCCCCACCCAGAAGACGGTTGATTCTCTTTCCAGACTTGAGATGCCGGCAGGCGTATTCATCGACATCAAGATGAAAGCAAAATAATGCCGCATCACAGCGGAAAAGATATTTCCGCATAAAATTGTTAAGTATGTGCAGCGTAAATGCCGCATATGCAATGTATATGATTGCCGCACGGCAATCCGCTATAAGGAGGAAAAGGTAAAATGAAAAAAGCTATCTTGGCAACCAAGGTCGGAATGACCCAGATCTTTGATGATGAAGGACTGCTGATTCCGGTAACTGTTCTTCAGGCAGGCCCCTGCACCGTCACCCAGGTGAAAACAGAAGAGAATGACGGCTATGCAGCTGTACAGGTGGGCTTCGGTGAAATCCGTGAAAAACTCGTTAACAAGCCTGAAAAGGGACACTTCGACAAAGCAGGCGTTGCTGTGAAGAGACATCTTAAAGAGTTCCGTTTTGACAACGCTGCTGAATATACGGTTGGACAGGAAATCAAGGCTGACATCTTTGCGGCAGGCGATCACATCGATGCGACTGCTATTTCAAAAGGTAAAGGTTATCAGGGCGCGATCAAGAGACACGGCCAGTCCAGAGGACCTATGACTCATGGTTCCAAATATCATCGTCATGCAGGTTCAAACGGCGCTGCATCTGATCCCAGCAGGGTTTTCAAAGGAAAGAAGATGCCTGGACAGATGGGCCATGTACAGGTAACTGTACAGAATCTTGAGGTAGTACGCGTTGATGCAGATAACAATCTGCTGCTGGTTAAGGGTGCTGTTCCCGGACCTAAGAAATGTCTTGTCACTATCAAAGAGACAGTCAAGTCCTTATAATGAGAAAGGAGGAGCACAATAATGGCAAACGTAACAGTTTTTAATATGGAAGGAAATGAAGTTGGCACAATGGAGCTTGCCGATGCAGTGTTCGGTGTAGAGATCAACGAACATCTTGTACATCTTGCAGTAGTGCGCCAGCTTGCAAATAAACGTCAGGGCACACAGAAAGCCAAAGGCCGTTCAGAGGTCAGCGGCGGCGGAAGAAAGCCCTGGAGACAGAAGGGCACAGGCCATGCAAGGCAGGGTTCCATCCGCGCTGCACAGTGGAAGGGCGGCGGAATCATCTGGGCACCGACTCCGAGAGATTATTCAGTTAAGATGAATAAGAAAGAAGTAAGGGCAGCTCTTCGCTCAGCTCTTACCTCAAAGGTTCAGGATAACAAGTGCATCGTTGTTGACAGCCTTACACTTTCCGGAATAAAGACAAAAGACATGCAGAAGGTTCTGAATAACCTTAAAGCTGCAAACGCACTTGTTGTAACGGCAGACCTTGACAGGAACGTAGTTCTTTCTGCAAGGAACATCGCGGATGTACAGACCGCTACAGCTTCTACCATCAACGTATATGATGTTATGAAGCATCAGACACTCATCCTTACTCAGGATGCGGTAAAGACTATTGAGGAGGTGTACGCATAATGGCAGATATCAAATATTATGATGTGATCCTGAAGCCGGTCATCACCGAAAAATCAATGAACGCTATGGGCGAAAAGAAGTACACTTTCCTGGTACATCCGGACGCAAACAAGAGCCAGATCAAGGAAGCAGTCGAAAAGATGTTCGAAGGCACCAAGGTTAAAAATGTAAATACGATGAACCTCGATGGAAAGACCAGAAGACGTGGAATGACCTTCGGCAAGACTGCAAAGAGAAAGAAAGCAATCGTTTCTCTTACAGAGGACAGCAAGGACATCGAGATCTTCGAGGGACTTTGATAAGCCCCCTGGAATCGCCTGAGCATAAAGCGGCGGTTCCCCTATATGTGAATATACATGAGACTTATATTCGAAAGGAGTAACTAATCATGGGAATTAAAACCTATAAGCCATATACACCGTCAAGACGGCACATGTCTGGCTCAGATTTTTCCGAGATCACCAAAACGACTCCGGAGAAATCCCTCACAGTGTCTCTTAAGAAAAACGCAGGCCGCAATAACCAGGGTAAGATCACTGTCCGTCATCGCGGCGGCGGCAGCAGAAGAAAATACAGGATCATCGATTTCAAACGCAATAAGGACGGCGTACCCGCAACGGTAGCCAGCATCGAGTATGATCCGAACAGGTCCGCAAACATTGCGCTCATCAGCTATGCAGACGGCGCAAAGGCTTATATCATCGCACCGGAAGGCCTCAAGGTTGGCCAGAAGGTCATGAACGGACCGGAAGCCGAGATCCGCGTAGGCAACTGCCTGCCGCTCGAGAAGATCCCGGTTGGTACTGTTATCCACAATATCGAGCTGCATCCCGGAAAGGGCGGCCAGATGGTACGCTCCGCCGGAAACGGCGCGCAGCTCATGGCGAAGGAAGGCAAATATGCCACACTCCGTCTTCCCTCCGGAGAAATGAGAATGGTCCCGATCAACTGCCGCGCAACCGTAGGTGTTGTTGGCAACGGCGACCACAACCTGATCAACATTGGTAAAGCTGGACGTAAGCGCAACATGGGCATCAGGCCTACAGTCCGTGGTTCTGTCATGAACCCGAACGACCATCCGCACGGCGGCGGCGAGGGCAAGACCGGTATCGGACGCCCGGGCCCGTCAACACCATGGGGCAAGCCTGCTCTTGGTCTTAAGACAAGGAAGAAGAACAAACAGTCCAACAAG
>JAFTHD010000103.1 GCA_017457585.1 Bacillota bacterium
AATTCTCTTCAGGATTGCTGCTCGTAACCCTCTGGTTGCCTCTCACCTTGTTAAGAGCATCTAAGAACTTGTTCTTATCAACGCCGAATCGCTTCAGAATATTAGCTGATGGTGTCCCACTTTCGTCGAGAAAAGCAAGGTAGAAATGCTCCACGCTGACGTATTCGTCTGTCATCTTCTCAGCCTTTTTCTCGGCATCCATAAGCAGTTTCTGAAGTCGTCTCGAGGTGTAAAGGTTGTCCGCGCTTCCACTGCCGCTCACCTTCGGAATCTTGTCCAGTTCACGCTGGAGTGCGTCCTCAAGATCGGAAGTTCTGACCTCCATGAAGTTTAGCAGTTTCGGGATAAGGCCTTCGTTTTGTCTCAAAAGCGCCAGGTGCAGGTGCTCACCATCAAGCTGCTGGTGACCCTGCTCTATTGCAATGTTCTGGCTGTCCATTAGAGCGCTCTGGGCGTTCTGTGTGTATTTCTCAATGTTCATTAGCGTCCTCCTTCTATGTAAATCGTCATCGTTTTCATGGGTTATCTCCGTTTTCCCCCTATCTGATTTCATTTTAGTCCTGCCGAAATTGAAAGTCAACAACTTTTTAGCACTCATCTCCAAAGAGTGCTAACAAAATACACACTCAAGTATTCGTGGCACGGAAAAAGGCAGCAACCTGCTGCCCTGTTTCGTCAACGTATTGCAAAATCATGTTAACACTAAAATAACACACTATTTTAGGATTTGCTGTGCATATCCTTCGTGTACTGCTGTTAGCGATTCTAACGTACATAAAAAAGTAACCGTTCATTCATCAGCGTTTACGGTTACTTAATCGTTACTTCAGGCTGACCGTCCAGCGGCAGCACTTTTGTTATTGAACTTATATTATTGGTTTTAATTCAATGATTCTCGCTTTAATCGCACAATTTGTTATTGTTTCTGAAAAAGGCAACGTGCTGCTTTTTTGCATACGCTGGAAACATTCAATTTACTGGCTTTGAAAACTGCCATTTATTTTTACGTTAACGAAGCATCATCATTTTCTGTACGAGAGACGATCCCCTGGAGCACTCCAACAGTTTAGTCCGATATTCCTCCCTCAAGTTTGGCAATGTTTTATAATTTCGCTCATTTTGTGCGATTACGTCCTTACCGCCTTCGCCTCGTTAACGCTCAAGTCCCAATACCCCTGTATTACGTTGCTTTTTCTTGAAATTCAAGCTATATAGGCTGACCCACATTCTGCCTTTCCTGAAATTTAGGTTATATAGGCTACTCTGCACTCAGCCGACCGCGACAAATAGTGCTCTACTTCACATCAAAACTTTCGATATGATCGTCATCGCAGATGACGTATATGTAGCTGCCGATTGATACGCACCTGCTGACATATTCGGTCGCCATGTAGTCATAAGGAACTTCTATGCTGCCGTCTGCAGTTACGACGAGCACGCCGTTTTTGGCCGCTTCTTCTTCGTATATATCATCTGCCCCATCGTCCTCAATTACATCGACATCGGTAACTTCTGATTCCTCGTAGTTCCATATAGTGTACGGCAGTGCAAGGTAATTGACCTCATGATCTGACAGGAGCGCTTTATGATTGTACTGCACCTCACTATCCATCCCTACGAACTCTCTGCTATCCGCAACTTTTGGTTCGGACGGGTTGCTCACATCAAAGAGGGTAAGCTTCAGTCCGTTCGTCGCTTCGCCGAATTCGGTGCCTTCTGTCGAGAATCCAATTCCGAGCAGATGGTCTGCATCCGTAGGTACAAGGAGGGTGGAGAATCCACTGATCTTCACGTGCCCCTCGATGACCGGTTCTGCAGGATTCGATAAATCTATGATGAATAGCGGATCTGTCTCTTCGTAGGTGATTACGTACGCCTTATCCTTGACGTACCTGACTGCTTTGATGCTCTCGTCTCTTGCAAAGCCTGAAACAGAGCCAACTTCCTTCATTTTTTCATTGAATATGAACAGTCCGTTTACTTCATTGTTGCCAGTGTTGTAGCTGGAAGCCACCTTAAAATATCCATCTTTTTCGTCCATGCTGAACTGATTGTTCACGTCTCCTGGTACTGTGGCAGAGCCAAGCGTTTTTATCTTGCCGTCTGCTATGGACACTTTGAGAATCTGGGTATTAAATCCGGCGCTGTAATCCGGCGACCCATTTCTCATGACAGCCTTAGATGATGTGATATAAAGGTTGGTGCCGTTGCAGTAGATCTCCTGAGAGCCTCCCAGTATGGCACTCGTCTTAATCGTCTTCTTTGCCGTATCACCGGTCGTAATGTCCATAAGGCCTACTACCGTATAAACGGGGCTCTGCGGTTCAGGGAATGTCTTAATGGCCTCGAGCGGAATCCTCTCAATCTCACCATCAAAGCATATGTACGGGATATTCTTGTTTTTCTGGTATGTGTAGATGTAGTCGTTTGTAACAAGGCAGAGAGTATTCCCAATGAGCCTTGATGAAAGCACGGATCCTGTCTGGCTGTATTCCGTCAGCTTCTCAGGCTTCTCCGGATTTGAAATATCGTAGATGAACACGCATGTTGCGTCACTCCAGGACTCACCTGTAACGCTTTGGAATCTCTGTCGTTCGTCCATGCCAATTAATACGAGCCTGTCATCCGCCAGATACATATCCTGTATGAACGTGCCTTCCTTGCTGCAATTGATGGCCGCAACCCTCTCTGTCACGCCCTCCTTCGCAGAGGCGATAATCACCTGATTTTCAACCATCGAGGTGAAATATATGTACTTGCCATCGGTCTTGACGATATCCGCTTCATCCACCCCTTCAACCTGGGTGTACGTATCCGAATGCTCTGCTCCTCCGCCTTGACCGCCTCCTGTTCCAAGGTCACCTTCTCCTGCGGCGTCGTTCTTTGCTTCCCCCACGTCAGCATCATCCGCAGAAGCCAACGCGTCGCCCTGCATTAAAGTATAGCCGTCACCCGTCTCATCTCCAATCAGCAAATGCATCTGTCTGTCAAGCTGCTTGTCATTCTCGAAGGCGAACATGCCGTCGTCCGCTTCCAAAAGTGCGCCGGGTCCCATGTTCCTGACCGCGTTGGTAACAGGAACAAGCCCGATGACGAGCACTGCGCAGGCTGCAAGTGCAAAGGCTGAACGTCTCCATCTCTTGCCTGCGCGAAGTTTCTGAAGGGTTGTCACGCCGTCATCTGTTGCGGTTGTCTTCTCCGCTTCAAGGCCGATTAAGTCTGCGCCCGCCTTCGTGCCGTCATCTGTTGCGGTTGTCTTCTCCGCTTCAAGGCCGATTAAGTCTGCGCCTGCCTTCACGCCCTCATCTGTTGCGGTTGCCTTCTCCGCTTCAAGGCCTGTTAAGTTTACGCTCACCTTCGCGCCGTCATTTATTGTAGTTGTCTTCTTCGCTTCCGCAGAATCGAGCAGGCCGCGCATATTCTCTTCCGATAATGATTCCGGCGCTTTGATCCCGTCCTCATCAAACATCTTCTGTATGTATTCAAAATCTTTATCTCGTCTCATGACAGATACCCCCTCAGCTTCTTAAGACTCCTGGACAGGCTGGATCTTACCGAGCCCGCAGTTTTCCCCGTAATATCCGCTATCTCATTGCTCTTAAAACCGCTTATAAACGACAGCAACACGATGTTTCTCTCATCGTCTGTAAGCCTTGATAATGCTTCGTTCAAGATCATATCGTCTATTTGCGATGTACTTTCTTCGGCCTGTTCGGGAACTGACTCCAGATCAGCTTCGTTCTTTCTGCCAATCTGTTCCTTGATTAGCCTTCCGCAGCAGCCCGACAAAATCCTGAAGATCCACCCGGCAAAAGCCTTGTCATCTCGCAGGCTGCCAATCTGCTTCCACGCTGAAAGCACGCACTCAGAAACCGCATCCTCTGCATCGCTTTCATTTCTCAGCCTGTAGTAGGCGTAGCGGTAGAGCCTGTCCTTATATATCCCGTATAGGGTGCAAAATGAATCTTTGTCTCCACGTTTTGCATTTTGAATCAGTAATGTCTCGTTCATTTCCCCTCCCTGTATGATGCACCTTACATATATTAAGTATCCGATAAAGGGAAAAGTGTTGCAAGAAATTTATTTTTTCAAAAACAAAAGAGGCGCACTGCTGCGCCCCGTTTTGCGTCTTATTCAGCTTCCCAGATAAGCGTTGAGTTCTTTTCCAGTTCCGCTATCTTTTCTATATTGGCCTTCCTGTAATTGGCTGCCCCCTCTTCTTCGCTATCCGCAGGTTCGCCCTCATTCCAGAAAACATTCTTTCGCCTGCTGTCGCCACTCAGTTTCTTTGCATACTCTTCCGTGAGATAGTAGACTTTTTTGTAATTGTCACCGTACTTATCGTCATTCATATGATAAATCTCAATCGGCTTAGCCTCTGTCCTGTGGCTCTGGTAGACGGTGGTCGTCAGATATACGAACTCTACGTCAGGGTCAGGAGAATCAAACCCGTAGGAACAGTAATAACCGCTGGCGGTCTTTATGGTATCTCCTTCCACATATATGCCGCTCTCCTCATAGGTCATATAGCTTTCGTTTATGGCTATGAAATAGAAGGCTGCTGCGAAAACCGCCGCCGCAATGCAGGCAGTAACTGCGATCGTTATCACTCTTCTGACGTTCAACTTCCGCCTGAGTCCCTCAAAGAGTTTCTTATCTGCTTCCCGGACCTTACCCACCTCTTCGTAGGTCTCCGGCTGCTCCTCTTCTGCCACGCTTTTCATCAGGTCGTGGTATTCCCTGCACTCTTTGCAGGTCTGTATGTGCTCCTCAAAAATTTTCCTGCTGTCATCTGAAAGCACGTCGTCTACATACAGGGGCATGATATCCCTTATAACGTTACATGTGATCTTGCTCATTTTTCCAGTTCCTCCTGTATCTTCAGCCTGGCCCTGTGGTACGTCACCCTGGCCCAGCTGCTGCTCTTACCGAACAACTCTCCAATGTCTTCAAAGGACAGTCCTGCAAAGGCTCTCAGCGAGAACACTTCCTTGTACGGTTCCTTAAGGCTGTGCAGCGTAAAGTGTGCCGCTCTCGCCATCTCCTCGTTTATGTAGATGTTCTCTGCAGACTGACTCTCGCCTTCGCAGCCTTCCGGCAGCTCACCGCGCTTCGCCATCTTTCTCCTGTGATCGAAGTATAGGTTCTTGGCTATCTGGCAAAGCCACACGCGAATGTCAGCCTCTCCCTTGTAGGTGTCTATCTTCTTAAGCGCTTTGAAGAAGGTTTCCTGTGTTATCTCTTCGGCCGTATGAGGATTCTTGGAAATGGACAGAATATACTTGTAGACGTGGGTGAAGTACTCCCTGTAAAGCTGTTCTATGTCCATTTTCTCACCTCCTTCACATATAAGACGAACCGGCGTGAAATTCGTTACAGGTTTTTTTGCATGATAAAGGGAGTGCTGATGCACTCCCTGCAGGTCTTAGTTATACAAGCTCCAGGAATACTTCCTCTGCGTTGTCGCCTCTGCGAGGTCCAAGCTTGAGGATTCTTGTGTATCCGCCCTGTCTGTCTTCGTACTTCGGTGCGATTTCATCAAAGAGCTTACTTACAACTGTTTCATCGTAGATGTATGCCAGCGCCTGTCTTCTTGCGTGAAGATCGCCGCGCTTTGCAAGTGTAATCATTTTTTCTGCCTGTCTTCTGGCTTCCTTAGCTCTGTCTTCAGTCGTTGTGATCCTTCCCTCTCTGAGTAAGTCAGTTACGAGGTTTCGGAGCATTGACTTTCTGTGAGCTGAGTCTCTGCCTAATTTCTTATATCCTGGCATCGTCTCGTCCTCCTATTCTATTCATCGCTCTGTCTGAGGCTAAGTCCCAGCTCTTCCAGCTTGTGCTTAACTTCATCAAGTGACTTCTTACCAAGGTTTCTAACCTTCATCATATCTTCTTCGCTTCTGTTCGTTAATTCCTCAACTGTGTTGATGGATGCCCTCTTCAGGCAGTTGAAGGAACGAACTGAAAGTTCCAGTTCCTCGATGGTCATCTCGAGGGCCTTTTCCTTCTGGTTCTCTTCCTTTTCCACCATGATTTCCAGACCTTCCGTGGAATCGGTAAGACCAACGAAGAGACCTAAGTGCTCCTGCATGATCTTTGCGCCGATTGAAACGCCTTCGCTTGGAGAAATCGTTCCATCTGTCCACAGCTCCAGAATCAGCTTGTCGTAGTCAGTAACCTGGCCAACTCTTGTGTTCTCAACTGTGAAGTTGCACTTTCTAACAGGAGTGTAGATTGAATCGGTAGGGATTACCGATATAGGCGTGTGTTCATCCTTGTTCATCTCGGATGGAACGTATCCTCTTCCTCTTGCAAGGTTAATCTCCATGATGAGAGTTGCATTCTCTTCCAGAGTTGCTATGTGCAGTTCAGGGTTTACGATTTCTACGTCCGCATCACCCAGTATATCTGCTGCTGTTACTTCCTTAGGACCGATAGCGTTTATCAATACCTTCTTGGCATTTTCGCCGTTCAGCTTGATTGCCAGCTTCTTCAGGTTGAGTATAATCTCCGTAACATCTTCCTTGACGCCAGGAATCGTCGAGAACTCGTGAAGAATACCATCAATCTTAACTGATGTAACGGCTACACCCGGAAGTGAGCTGAGAAGGATTCTTCTCATGCTGTTTCCCAGTGTTGTACCATATCCTCTTTCGAGAGGTTCTACAACGAACTTCCCATAGTTGGGATCTTCGCTTGAATATAAACATTCGATTGTTGGCTTTTCGATTTCTATCACTCGAAACCCTCCTTTTCATTCCATGGTAACAACGTTTATCCGTTACATTACTTGGAATACAATTCGACGATCAGGTGCTCTTCTACAGGAACATCAATCTGATCTCTTGTAGGCTCTGTAAGCACGGTACCTTCGAGTTTATCTCTGTTAACGGAGAGCCAAGCAGGGATACCAACTTCCATGTCCTGGATTTCCTTGAACTTCGGTGACTTCTTGCTCTTTTCCTTAACAGCAACCACGTCGCCAGCCTTAACCTGGTATGAAGGAATGTCTACCTTCTTGCCGTTTACTGTGTAGTGACCGTGGTTTACGAGCTGTCTTGCTTCTCTTCTCGTAGTTGAGAATCCCATTCTGTATACTACGTTGTCGAGACGCTCTTCCAGCATGATCAGCAGGTTTTCACCTGTGATACCAGCCTTCTTGGAAG
>JAFTHD010000104.1 GCA_017457585.1 Bacillota bacterium
AAGGCGGACCCTTCCGAAATATCATACGAAAACCTGGGTTTTAGCGAATATTCTAAAAAAAGTGGACCATACCATGATAGAATAATAAATGAAGAAGCCAAAGGCTCAGGACTGAAAGAATCGGAATTCGTCGTAGTAGCAGGTCAGGGCCTTAAGACGGAGAAAGCAGCAAAGGAAGCTTCCCGGCTTGCAGAGGAGCTTGGAGCAGCTTTTGGAGTATCAAGACCTGCAGCCATGAACGGCTGGGAAGAGATGGACCGGCTCATAGGCGTCAGCGGCAACATGATAAGCCCGGAAGTCTGCATAGCGGCAGCGGTCAGCGGTGCGCCTGCATTCTTTGAGGGAATACAGGGCAGCAGAACCATCATCGCGATCAATTCGGATGAAAATGCGCCGATTATGAAGAAGGCGGATCTGGCCGTGAAAGGTGATGCAATCGGCATCCTTACGGCTCTTGCAGATATGGCAGGAAGGGGCGGAGAATGAGTAAATTCCCAACACCGACAGCAGATCAACTCAAGGATGAATCCAGCCTTTCGGGAAAGGCAGAGGGAATACTGAATCCTACCAATGAGCAGGAAGCTGCCAGTATGATTCGTGACAACAGGGAGTATAAGATCACCTTTCAGGGCACGAGGACTGGAATATGTGGAGGATCGGTTCCTGAGGGCGGTATCATGCTGGGCACTGCTTTCATGAAGTGGCTCAGAGAACCTGTAGAAGATGGAGACGACATACTTTTGCCCGTAGGTGCAGGGGTGACCTTAGATCAGCTTGAGAAACCACTCAGGAAGAACTGGTCTGAGTACATCTGGCCGCCTCACCCGACGGAGGAAACGGCTACAGTAGGCGGAATCTGTGCCCTCGGTTCAAAGGGAATCAACGCCTGCCATTACGGCGATACGAGGCAGTATATCGCAGGCGTTCATATCATAGACAGCGAAGGAAATCTGAGAGAGGTGACGGATCCTGCAGGGCTTGACAGAATTGTCGGCTGCGAAGGTGAAGCGGGTCTTATTACAGAAGTGACGATCAGGCTTGTGAGAAAGCCTGAGGCAACGTGGGCTGTAGCGCTCTTCTTTGAGGAGGAGCAGGATGCTGCAAAGTGTGCCGAAGAGATGAAGAGCCTCTTTGACAAGGGCCCTGACGTTTTCATTACAGCCAACGAATTCCTTGATGGGAACAGCATAAGGCTTTTGGATGATTTCAGAGAGACCTCGGAGGCGCTACAGAGCGTGCCTGCGTTTCCGGAGAATACGGAAGCCATGCTTTACATTGAGATCGCAGGATCTGCAGCGAAGATGATGCCTTCTCTCATGCCAATCATACAGTGTGCCGCAGCCTGCGGCAGCGATCCGGACAAGTCCTGGGCACAGACCAGCGAGCAGGGCGTGGAGCAGCTCAGAGCCGTAAGGCATGCTGTTTCAGAAGCTGCGAATGCGTTCATTGCGAGACGACATTCGGAGGACGATCGAATCGTTAAGCTGGGGCTTGATCTGGCAAGACCTGAGGAAAGCTTCGCAGAAGTCCTTGCAGGCTACAGAAAGGACCTGAGTGACTCGGGACTTGCAAGCGTATCCTTTGGGCACGTATATAACAACAACATTCACGTAAACCTCCTGCCGGAGGATTACGAGGAGTATAAAAAGGGTGAAGACCTGATGAGAAAGTGGGTTTCCGAAGGGATTAGCCGTGGCGGCAAAGCCTTTGACGAACACCGATTGGGAAGACTTAAGAAGAGACTTTTGCAGAAGAATGAAAGTCCGGAGTAGACGCATGAGAGACGACCAGGTAAACAACGTAATGAGAAAGAAAGAGGCACGCAAGTTCTTTTACGAAAGCACGGGAAGATACCCCGTAATTCCTGCGGTGAAGAACGACGAGTGGCTGGAGTCCGCCATAAAGTCGGACAGAGAGATCGTGTACGTCCTCTACGGCAACATCTGCACGATACAGGAGATCGTCAGGAAGCTGAAGTCGGCCGGCAAGATGGTAATCGTCCATGTTGACCTGATAAGCGGACTTGCTTCAAAGGACATTTGCGTTGACTTCATCAGACAGTTTACGGAAGCTGACGGAATCATAAGCACCAAGGCTCACATGATAAAGAGAGCCAACGAGGTGGGGCTGTTCACGATACAGCGTTTCTTCATGATCGACCAGCTCACCTACGACAACATCAAGAAAAATGTCAGGGATACGGATCCCGTTGTGGTCGAGATGATGCCTGCAGGTCTTGAGAAGATGATAAAGTTCGCCTTGGAGGAGGTGGAGGGGAAACCTCTCGTAGCCAGCGGACTGGTGCTGGACAAGAGTGACGTAACGGGCGCCCTTTCCGCGGGAGCAATCGCTGTATCTACCACAAACAGACCCATGTGGGATATAGAGTAGAGTAATCAATTTGTTAATTATTCATGCACTGAGCATGGTAGTTATACGAAGGTATCATTTTATTTTTAGGAGGAGGAACTGAAATGGAAGGTTCAAAGAAAGTAAAATGGGGAATCTTCGCGATTCCTTGGGGACTTTGCATGATCACCATCATATTGAACTTCACCATCGGTGAAAGCTTCAATGCCGGTATCATGGCAATCACCAACTTTATCCTTGCAGACTTTTCATGGTTGTTCGCACTTATGGCATTCATATGCGTAGTCATGGTTGCTATCGCATATCTCACACCGTTCGGTAAGGTAAGAATCGGTGGAAGCAAGGCCAAGCCAATCATGAACAGAGCAAACTATGTCTACATCGTACTCTGTACGATCATGGCAGCCGGTATTCTTCTATGGGCATGTGCAGAGCCACTGTACCACTACTACGGACCACCGGCACACGTTACACCTGAGTCAGGAGATGCAGTAACATTCCTGATGACAGACATTTTCCTTGAGTGGGGCTTCACGCCAATGTGTATTTACGGTATGCCTGCAATCCTGTTCGCATTCCTGTTCTACAACGCTGGTAAGAAGTATTCCATCGGATCAATGCTGTTCCCTACACTGAACGACAACTGGACTGAGAAGGTTTCACCTGTTGTTGACGTTGTGTGTCTGCTGGCAACAGTTTGCGGTATGGCAGCATCAATGGGTTCCGCAGTATTCCTTGTTGCAGAGGGCGGCTCAACGCTTACGGGCGCATTCTCATCGGGTCCTGTAGCATGGATCATCGTAGGAGCGCTCATCGTAGCAGCATTCGTTATTTCATCATCAACGGGTATCATGAAAGGAATCCGTATTCTCTCCACTTGGAACTCGAGAATATACTTTGCACTGGGTGCATTCGTATTCCTGTTCGGACCTACTTTCTACATCCTGAACAACACCATCGAAGGATTCGGCGACTACATCACAAACTTTGCCAAGGCTTCACTGTTCATCTCAACGGCTGACGGAGACGCATGGGCATACTGGTGGCCTGTATTCTACTGGTGCAACTGGATGGCATGGATGCCTGTAACTTCAGTATTCCTCGGCAGAATTTCAAGAGGATACACGGTAAGAGAAACGATTCAGACAGTCGTTATCTTCCCTGCACTGTTCTCAATCGGATGGCTGGGACTTTTCTCATCATCCTCACTCTACTACGAGATGGCAGGAAAGGGCATCAACGAGGCTATGACAAACAATGGTACTGCTGCAGCAACATACGCTGTATTCCAGCAGATGCCTATTTCAGTAGTGACGATCGCAGTATTCCTGATCATCGTATTCCTGGCATTCGTAACTGCATCAGACTCCAATACGAACGCTATCGCAGGTCTGTGCACAACAGGACTTACGGAGGACGACCAGGAGTCACCTACATGGCTCAAGATCGTTTGGGGCGTTACCATCGGTGCAATGTGCATCATCTTCGTATGCGCATTCGGTACAACAGATGCTCTCAAGTACCTGTCCAACCTGGGCGGATTCCCTGTAGTATTCCTGCTGATTATCATCACCTTCTCGTTTGCTAAGGTAATCGCGAACCCTGCCAAGTACGACATCCACAAAGAGGACTACGACGAGCACGGTCATCCGATTCCATCCGTAAGGCTCAAGTCTGAGCAGGATGAGCTCAAAGAGGCCAAGAAGGGTATCGCTGCACCTGCAGGAACAGTTGCTGAGGAATAATAAACCTTAATGAAAAGATAGAATAGTATATTGTCCGTGGGATTTTACCTGCGGACAATTGCTTATTTTTCACGGGAGAAAGTTCATGAGTGAAAAGAAGAAATACACGTTCAGATATCAGCTCACATACGATGAGGCGTACAATGCATTTCAGTCCCTTGCGCTGAGGTGGAGCAAGAAGGCTCAGTACGGAGTCATGGGATTCGTCGTGCTCCTTACGGTAGCAATCATGATCATGTTCATGATTCATCCCGATAGATTCTACTACTTCGTAATCATCATATTTGCCGTGATCTTAACCGCCTATGTTTTTTACAGTCCAATATTGAGGGCGAGAAAAGGTGCGAAGGCTGTGGCAAGGACGAAGGGTACCTACGAGGTGTCCCTGACGACCGATGGAATGGTATCCCTTGCCGGTGCAGACCCCGTTAGCCTGAAGGCTGACAAAAGGTCGAGAGCGCTGGAACTGTCAGACTCTTTCGCTGTGAGAATGGACCCGGTGACGATCCTCTGCTTACCGAAGAGAATCATGAATCACTCCCAGCAGGACGCTGTCAGAAAAATTCTTTCTGAACACGTGAATTTCAAGGTTTACGAGTAGATTCGTTTTAGGTAGATTTAATCTGAGATTGTTATTAAAATAACTTTCATACGTTTGGCACATATGTTACAATCTACTTGTGTAATTGCGAAAAATTGAAAAAGGAGTACTTAAAATGACTGAAATGAAGAAACCTTTGGAAGGTGTAGTTGTTCTGGACCTGACTCAGGCCTACAGCGGACCTTTCTGCACAATGAACCTGGCAGACATGGGCGCAGAAGT
>JAFTHD010000105.1 GCA_017457585.1 Bacillota bacterium
CCACCTTAACGACGGTCTGTACAACGCTTGTGACAATCGACACGACAGTCTTTACGATAGGTGCTATAAAAGATATCACGCCTTTTACAAGGCCAATAACACCTTTAAGCGCACTACCGATAACACCTGCAAGTGCAGCAATCGGCGTGAATGCCATCTTAAAGAAAGATACCACCACAGCAAAGCCGCCTTCTGAGAACGAAGACGTAAACCCTCTAATGGCTTTCCCCATGTCTCCAAAGGCCTTTACGACCTTACCTGCTGCAGTTACAAACGGCGCAACCATACCGATGATGTCTGTCAGGAAGCGAGGCATCCTAACCTTGGAATACTTCTCGCCCTTCTTACCCATAGCCTCGATACTGGAACCCACCTTAACAGCGGCATTACTCGCAGAGTCCATTACCTGATTAAATTCATTGATATAGCCTCCTGTAGTGCTGAACCACGTCTGAGGACTGGATGGCTCTGCAACCTCATCCTTCATCTCATGAAGCTTTTCCTTCATACGGTCAATCGAATTTTTAATCTCCTGATCCGTATTTTCAGGATTAAAGAATGCTCTGAGAGAATCCTGTATCAGCTGCTCCTGCCGATTAAGTTCGTCTGTAACGCTATTAGCGCCTTCATTAATTGACTTCCTGCGTTCAGACCAGTATTTCTCCTCTGCCTCCGTTACCTCTGGCATAGGGGAGATTTCAAAGCCATCGCTGGCCTTGCCATCACCCCAGACACCCGGCTGATACCATTCTGGGTGTCTTGACTGCGCATCCTGGAAAAATTCTTCGAAAGTCTCAAAGGACTGTGCCGATTCCTTAGCTGCCTGCTCACGAGCCCTTTCAAGCGATCTTGCATTAAAGCCTTTAAGCTTCTCCATTGCGTTAGCATAACGCTCAAGAGTAGTCAGTTCACCCTCATTAAGCTGAAAGGCATTCTGCGAAAGATTGCGCATAGCGTTTGCACTGTCAGCAACGGCACCTACGTCAAGTTTGCTTAAAGCCTGTAAAGCCGAAGCATAGGTTTTAAGACTGGTAGCAACACTTGAAATGTTCGAGGCCATATCTTTGTCCTTGAACAATCCTGCAGAGCCTGTAAGGCCGCTCATCGCTGTGGTCACATCGCTGATTTTAGTGGTATCAATCTTTCCAACGGCTCTGGAAACGGAGGACATAAATCCCTTTATCCCATCGCCTGCTGATTTCAAACGATTTGTCAGATCTGAAGGAACGTTAATTCTATTCAGCACAGCGATAGCCGAACTGAATTTATCCATCTGCTTGGCAAATGAATCAAAACCGCTTGTATCGCTGGACATACGTTTGAGTGCGGATGCCAGGGAGCGCAGCTTGCTAACTGCTTCTTCTGTACTGGATGTTATCTTTAGATCAAGAGTTTCCAGATCCACCCTTATCACTCTCCTTATTATGCCGCTGCTTATTAACGGCCATGATTAAGCTCCTGAAATGATCCACACCTGACTGTATTCTCTCCTCTTCAGGCTGCTCTTCATTGGCCTTCTCCTGAAAGTTTGTATAACTAAACGGCTCTTCGAGATAGGGCTTGGCATCCGAAGGTTTCAACGAATTGAAGAGTGGGTGCAGCGAACCTACCGCCTGATAGACGTACATGCCCATCAGCCACATTTCCTCATCAATACGTTTTTGCCTGATACGATCAGCCTCCCGATATGCCCTAACCAAATCAACGTCCATAAACCAAAATTGGTCATATGACATTCCTATGGAAAGGTACATCGGAAAGGCTTCGTTGAACACATCGGTATAAGTTTTACCGGAAGATGAGTTGTTTAGCTCATCTTCCAGCTCACGTTTTTTGCTGTTCCCTCTTCAGGAGCTGCGGTCAAAGTCTCAAGGGTATCACCGTACATATCCATAAGTGCGGCAACAAAGTCACCCTTATCAGTGATACTGTGATAAATTTCATCCACAAGACTCTTTTTGACACGGGGATGATGCATTGAGAAGGCACCATACACCAGCATCGGAATCATGGTCATAGGCTGCTCTTCGATCATCGAGAGCCGGAACCCGTTCGCCTCAAGATTCCGAACTGAATCACGATTCATCTCAAGTGTAAACTTTGAGCCTTCATATTCAAGATTCATCTTCTTACTCATGCTGTTCTTCTCCTCTCAATCTCGCCTGTTTTATCAGGCAGCAGTCACATCATCATCAATATCACTTACCGGAGTAGTGATAATGTTCATAGAGCGCTTCTCATTTACGCCGCCGCCGACAAGCTGGGGCTTGATGTAGGCATCATAAGAGAACTTGCCCATAGAACCGTTCGGAACGCCAGAAGCGTCACTACCAAACCAGACAGCAATACGGTGGGACTCACCGTCATCAAGCGCCTTAACGGCAGCATAGTTTGCAGGGGTATAGTTCGCACCGTAGGACAGGTTGCCGCCCGGATCCTGAATGCCAAGGATGTACTGACGCATACCATCAGAAAGCGTGGTTACGTCAATCGTTTCCGGTTCAGGCTGAAGATCAGGGAAGTCAACGATGTCGATCAGCTTCGCAAAGGTGTAGTCAGACGCACCTTCTGCCTTCGTGCCGATCATAAAATATGTCTTGTAAGTGGAAAGAGCTTTCGTTACAGCCATTTTTCTCACTCCTGTTCTTATGGTCTATGGTACATAATAAAACTGTCTTCAGTTTCTTCACATACCACTGAGTATCTTCCAATGTATCGGTATATCGAGATATCCTGAATTGTCGGGTCATTATTCAGATACGTCCGTCTAAAGCCCAATTCCAGCATAATTTCGTCAACCGCTTTAATGATTTTTCGGGCATCCCTTTTACGGGTTGAAACACCATTCGTCCAAATGTCTACTTGCCATGTAAGCCGTGCTGCATTCTCTTCACACTCAGTATCGTGATACCGTATTTCCGTTCTGTTGTCATCTTCATATATCGCTACCCACGGAAACTGTTCAGGCTGAATGACAAAGTCATTGGAAAAACCAGCTTTACCATCCCTTGCCCACTCGTATCTTTCTTCGAGCTTGCCGATGACGGCATCGTAGATTGTCGTTTCAGCGTCAATCATTTCAGTACCCCCTTCGCCACGCTCATTGCGTTTACCTGTACCTCCGCTGCAGCTGCAGCCATTCCCGCTGCAGGACGGTTACCGTGAGTAATAATCAGTGATCTGCCATTTCGTGATTTTGCTGTCGTACCGCTTCCAACTGCACCCGCTACAAACGTACCATTAGGTGGGTGACTGCCAATATCACCATAATAACCCCACGGTGGATGCGCACCTTTATGCTGGCCGTACTCGCCCAAACCTGCAATTCCCGCAGGTCTTCCAGGGTCATCCGGATAACCCTGTCCCATTCCTATGCCTGTACCGAACTCAATAAACGGAGCTGCCCAGCCACGAGCTCTCACAACATGTCCGTTTTGGATCTCTTCAACCGTAACAGTTACATCATTGTGTCCGGCGTATCTTGCATTCTGAAATGCGGGTTCAGCAATATTTTTACCAATTTCGGCAAGCTTCTCCGTTATTACAGGTCCTGCGTCTTCAACTTTATCCGCAAGTGCCTCTACCTCACGTGCAGCGTCTTCCCAGGATTTCCGGTTAAACAGGTCAACGGTCAAACGTTTCATCTTTCGTCTCACCTGCCCTGTCAACCTTCACAGCCTGCAAGGCTCTCCAGTTCAGCGCATAACTTATACGCGTAATAACATGATCATAAGGTGTAAGCGTAGACCCGTCTTCCTCGATAACCGGTTCCGCGTCTACCCACAACACAGATGATTCGCTGATGTCACAGGTAGCAGGAATAGGGTTGATCGTGACGTTGTAATCCTTTTCTTCACCATACATGTATCGACGTACTTTACCAGATATATTATTATTCGTCAGGCCAGAGGTGGTACTCTTATTAACATATACAGCAACGGGCTTTGTATACGCATAACGATACAACCCTGTGTGCTTTCCATCTTCAAGAATTTCTTCCTTTTCTACATAATTCGCATACCAGATCTTTCTACGGTTGCGATACAATCCTCTCATTACACAATCACCCGGCCTCTCGGTGTGACCTGTATCATGAGCTCCTTGGGTATACCTGTTTCACCGCCGTAAGATCTGGATACGCCGTTTTCACTGTGAAGAGATTCACCTTCAGCACCCCGTTTATTAAACAGGTAAACGGCAATCTCTACCTGAAGACTCTCATA
>JAFTHD010000106.1 GCA_017457585.1 Bacillota bacterium
AGCAGGCCTTCCTGCAGGGAATCAAGGGCTTCTGATAAAGAAGGATTTTTGGTATTACAATGGGCGATGTGAAGGATTTGGACAGGATAAGCAGAATCTATGAGCATCCTGACTTCATAAGCAGGTTGCAGTTGATTGATGAGGCTGAGAAAGACAGGAAATTTTGCAGGCACGGACTGGAGCACCTGCTGGATGTGGCAAGGCTCATGTACATTGATGCCCTGAAGGATGGGTACATAGCTTCGGGAGCGCTGAGCAGGGAGATAATCTATGCTGCCGCCATGCTCCACGATATAGGAAGGGCGGAGCAGAACACCTCCGACACACCTCACCATGTGGCAAGTGCGGAGATCTCCCGGGTGATTATGCCTGCATGCGGCTTTGATGAGGAGGAGACCAGACGGGTGGAGGCTGCCATCCTCGCACACAGAGGGCGCGAAGAAGGGCAGTCCGATGATAGGAAGACTGATGATGTCTTGGGAAGGCTGCTCTACAAAGCCGATAAGGCCTCCAGGCAGTGTTACGCCTGTGACGCCAGGCTTGCGTGCAACTGGCCGCCTGAGCGCATGAATATGAAAGTAGGTTTATAAAAATGATCATAGGAAACAGAGAATTTGATCTGGATAATCGATGCTACGTCATGGGCATATTAAACGTGACGCCTGATTCCTTCAGCGATGGAGGAAAGTGGAACAGCCTGGACAGGGCCCTTGCCCACGCGGAGGAGATGATAAAGGACGGCGCCGATATCATCGATGTGGGCGGCGAATCCACAAGACCGGGATACACCATGATAAGCTGCGAAGAGGAGCTTGACAGAGTGCTGCCGGTCATAGAGGCGTTCAAGAAGGAGTTCGACGTGCCTTTATCCATCGACACGTACAAAGGCCCTGTAGCCCGGGGAGCACTGGCTGCAGGCGCCGACGTAATAAATGACATATGGGGATTTAAGTACGATGAAGACGTGGCGAAGGCTACGGCTGAGTACGGCGTGCCTTGCGTTTTGATGCACAACAGGGACGAAGCCGTATACGAGGATTTTTTGCGCGATATCGTAAGTGACATGAAGCAGTCGGTGGATATTGCAAAGGCTGCAGGCGTTGCTGATGACAAGATCATTCTCGATCCGGGCGTGGGCTTCGGCAAGACCCTGGATCACAACCTTGCCATCATCAATCATCTCGATCTTTTAAAGAACATTGGATATCCGGTGCTCCTGGGAACATCCAGAAAGTCCGTGGTAGGGCAGACCCTCGATTTGCCGTCAAATCAGAGGGTTGAGGGAACCCTTGCGACTACCGTCATCGGCCTGATGCGCGGATGCTCCCTTGTAAGGGTGCACGACGTTAAGGAAAACAAGAGGATTATTAAGATGTCGGAGGCAATTCTGGCAAAATAGGAGATCGTATGGATAAGATCAGGATTACGGGACTTCAGGTTCACGCCAATCACGGGGTGTTTCCCGAAGAGAGAATACTCGGTCAGAAGTTCATCATAAACGCAGTTCTTCATCTCGACCTGAAGACTGCCGCCGTAAGCGGAGATTTGGAGGAGACGGTGAACTACGGGCAGGTTTGTCAGGTGATAACAGACTACACACAGGAAAACACCTTTGAACTCATCGAGACCCTTGCCGACAACATAGCGAAGGAACTTTTGGAACAGTACCCGCTCCTTCAGGCTGCCGATATAGAGGTTTGCAAACCGTGGGCGCCGGTGGGACTTCCCCTTGAGAACGTTTCCGTGGAAATCAGCAGGGCCAGGCATACGGTGTACATCGCCCTGGGCTCCAACATGGGAGACAGGGAAGGATACCTTTGGAGTGCAGTGGATGCCCTGGGCGCCCTTGATGATTTCAAGGTGCACAAAGTGTCCGATTTCATCGAGACGGAGGCCTACGGCGGCGTACCGCAGGGGGACTTTATCAACGGAATTTTAGAAGGCCAGACGACCATGACCCCGTGGGAGCTTCTGGAGGCCCTTCACCTGATTGAAAGCGATGCCGGAAGGACAAGAGAAGTGAGGTGGGGCCCCAGGACGCTGGATCTTGACATCATCTACTACGATGACCTGGTGATGGAAACGGAGAAGCTGACGATTCCGCATACGGAGATGCACCTTCGCGACTTTGTGCTGAAACCGCTGCTGCAGATAGCGCCTTGGAAGAGACATCCTGTAACGGGTAAGACGGCAGGGGAAATGATAGAGGAATTGTAGATAGGAACCGGACGATAAAGAGGATAAAAGACAGAGGACATAGATATGAGAGTAATTGCAGGGGAGTACAAGGGAAGGCGGCTTGAGTCACCGAAGGATGATTCCGTCAGGCCTACGACGGACAAGGCGAAGGAAGCCCTCTTCAGTATTCTGACCAACGATATATGGGGAGCAAGGGTGCTAGACCTCTTTGCAGGAACCGGCAGCCTCGGAATAGAAGCTCTCTCGAGAGGCGCATCGGAGTGCGTCTTTGCAGACCAGAGCAGGGAGAGCATTAGGATCATAAAGAACAACATCGCCCACTGCGGCGCAGGCGAGAAGTCGGTGGTGGTGACGGGTGATTTCAGGCGCGTACTCATGAGTCAGAGAAAGCCTTTCGACATTATTTTGCTCGACCCTCCTTACGGCAAAGGGATGATGGAGGACTGTTTCAGGCTCATAGGCGAAAATCAGCTTCTCTCAGATGGCGGGCTGATCGTTGCAGAACACAGAAGAGAGGAGACGCTTCCCGATGAATTTCACGGCTATAAAAAGGTAAAAGAGCGCCGATATGGAATCGTAATGTTATCAATATATGGTTGTACTGCAGGTGCAGAGGTGCTATAATTAGTATGATTGGAGGTAAAACAGCATGGCGACCAAGGCACTGATAACCGGGTCATTTGATCCAATGACCATGGGTCACCTCAACATCATAGAGAGAGCGTCAGGGCTGTTTGATGAGCTGACCGTAGGAATAATACTGAATCCTTCCAAAAAGTCGTTTTTCACCCTCGAAGAGAGGGAAGAGATGATCAGAGAGACGCTGGCTCATCTGGGCAACATCAAGGTGGACAGTTTCTCCGGGCTTCTTGCAAATTACGTGAACGAAAACGGATACAACGTAATCGTGAGAGGGCTTAGAAGTTCTGTGGATTTTGACTATGAACTTCAGATGGCACAGATGAACGACAGGCTTTTTAACGAGGGCGTGGAGACGGTGCTTCTCATGTCGGATCCCAAGTATTCATTCATCAGCTCCAGCGTAATCAAGGAAGTCCACAGCCTGGGCGGTCCTATCGACGGACTCGTTCCGGCCTGTATTTACGAGAGGATGAAGCAGAAGCTTGCTGATAACAAATAGGAGGATAAAAAGAAAAAATGAGAGTTTTGGAACTGTTGGAAGAAATTGAAGAAATCGTCGATACTGCGGCTGGATTCCCGCTTACCGGCAAAATCATGGTTGACTCACAGGAACTCCTGGAAATCGTCAGAGAAATCAGAGCGGAACTCCCTGATGAAATTCAGCAGGCACAGTGGATTAAGAACGAAAGAGAGAGAATTATCGCGGAAGCCAAGACCCAGTACGAGAAGGTGATCGACGATGCGCAGCAGCAGGCGGACAAGCTGGTTGAGACGAGCGACATCACGGTAAGATCCAAGATGCGTGCGGATGAGCTGATGAGGGTAACTGAGGATACGGCAAGAGAACTGAAGGTAGGCACATACGATTATCTGGACAGCATCCTCCAGAGCTTCCAGGGAAAGATGGAAAATCTCAGTTCCATTTACTTTGGCGAAATGTTCACCAGCATAGAAAAGGCCTTCGAGGATATAGGCTCGGCGCTGGAGGCAAACAGAGCGGAGCTGAAGGAGATGTCATACAGAGCCAGCACAGGTGCGGAGGAAGCAAGACCTGAGATGGCCGAGTATGAGCCTGAAGAAGAAAATACTGAAGAAACAGAAGAGTAACCGGCAGGGCCGTGGAGAAGTCCATGGCCCTGATTTTATGACTTTAACAGATTAAAACGTGGGAAAAGAGGAGAAGTTTGATGAAGACAGTAGGAATCGTAGCCGAGTATAACCCGTATCACAAAGGACACAAGTATCATCTTGAAAGAACCCTCGAAATTACCGATGCCGATTGTGTCGTTTCCGTCATGAGCGGCAACTTTACACAGAGGGGCGAGATCTCTCCCTGGGACAAGTGGCAGAGGAGCAAGGTGGCTATCATTGCCGGAGTTGATCTGGTAGTAGAGCTGCCTTTTGTCTACGCAGTAAACAAGGGCGCCATGTTTGCAAAGGGCGCCATCGACATTCTGGCAGGCATGGGAGTCGACTACGTTTCCTTTGGAAGCGAATCGGGAGATATCGATGAGCTGGTCGCACTGGCTGAGGCCATAGAGGCAAAGGAAGAGGAAATCGATACGCTGCAGGAAGAGAAAATGAAGGACGGCAGCTCCTATGCCAGGAGCAGATCCTTTGCAATCTCTCAGGTGCTGGATAAGGACGTTTCCGATATTATCAGAAAGCAGAACAACTTCCTTGGCCTGGAGTACATCAAGCGGATCAACTACTGGAAGAAGCAGGGCGTAAACATCACACCGATTACCGTGAAGAGAAAGGGAAGCGGATACTTTGAGATAAACGATGAACTGGGATATGCCGGAGCATCACAGATAAGAGACGCCATAGCAGGGGGTGACAGGGACACGGTCGCAATTTTTGTTCCTGAGGAAGTTCAGGGACTCATCGAAAACTGCACCTATCTGGGACCTGCGGAAGCGAAGATCATGGATATCGTTCAGTCCGACGTCATCAGGAAGACTCCCGAGGAACTTTCAAGGATATACTGCATGGGTGAAGGCCTGGAGAATAAGATCATCAAGGAGAGCAAGGAGTGCCTCACACTGCAGGCACTTG
>JAFTHD010000107.1 GCA_017457585.1 Bacillota bacterium
AGAACGGTGCAGTACACGGTAGGCGGATGGTGGCCTATGAACTTCACTTTGGGCGGGTACTGCTATCTCATATACCTGCTGTCGGCGCTCATCGATAAGGGCGTGTTCCTGGCCATTAGGATTTCTCTCGGCCTTCTCATGCTCACCGTTTTCGTATCCATAGTTGTTCTCGCTTCCAGAGCAGTAAGGGAGCAGTCGGAACGATACTATGAGAACATGCTGGCGCAGCAGCTTAAGGCCTCTGAGGACCAGGCTGAAATGTTCTATTCAAACGAGCGCAAGTTCTCGATTCTGAGACACGATATGAGGCATAACATCGGCATGGCTATTGACCTGCTGAAGGAGGAGAACACGGAAGCTGCCCTGGATTTGCTGGAAAGGACGGGTGAGGACATATCGGCAAGCTCGCCGGTCAAGTATTGCCAGAACATCTATATTAACGCGGCCGTGTCCATGTACATGAGAAAGGCCGAAGCTGAAGATATAAAGACGGACGTTATGCTGGACATTCCGGAAAACATCGGGCTAAACGCGCACAGACTTGCCGTAGTAGTCTCGAACCTTTTGGAAAATGCCATCAACGCCTGCAAGCTGATCGACGACAAGTCCAAGCGGTACATCGTGGCAAACGCAAGGGATACGGGGAGCAATCTCATCATCAGGATATCAAACTCCTCCAACAAGAAACCAAGGCTAAACAGTATGGGAATACCAACTTCAGATATAGAAGGTCACGGTATAGGAACGGTATCAGTCTTATCCTTCGTAGACGAAAATGAGGGGGCGATAGACTATGACTTCGACGATGAAAATTTCACGGTAAAAGTACTTCTGAACTACGCGTAGCGAAAGACGATAGATGACAACCGATAATGACGGGAAATGAAGAGCGATCCGCTAAAATTGCGAACCGCTCTTTTGTTATTGCTTTTATTGCTTATGTCATCAAACGATGTTGTCTATGTTGCTGTCATTAAGCCATTACGAATCCCATTACCAGATAGAGGATGGCTGTGCATCCTGCTGCGATGAATCCATAAGGCATCTGTGACAGTGCGTGCTTGAAGTTGTCGCATCCGCAAGCTGCCGATGTGATAACTGTAGCGTCTGAGTAGAAGCAAATGTGGCTTCCGAATACTCCGGCGGACAGGCAAGCAGCTACGAGAAGCGGAGTGCTTACGCCCAGGGAGAATGAAAGTGGAATAACGATAGGAAGTGCGATGATGTACATTCCCCAGTTCGTTCCTGTGATAAATTCTGTGAACGCCAGAATCAGGAAGATGATTACAGGTGCTGTAGCCGGTGTCATTACTGTAGTTGCTGTTTCAATACACCACTTTGTAAATCCGATTGTTACGTTCATATCTGCGAATTCGAATGCCAGAACCATCAGGCAGAGAGGGAGAATCATGTTCTGCAGTCCCTTGATGATGAGATCCTAGAATTCTGATGCCGGCATGATGCCCTGTGCCATGTAGAGGACGAACATTACGCCAACTGTTGTGAATACACCCATCTGCATGTCTGTATCGAAGAAGATGGTTGCTCCGATCAGAACAGCGATAGGAAGCAGGAAGTTGATAATTCTTGGGTTATCAGGAATTTCAACGTTTTCCTTATCGGACGCAAGAATTGAAATTTTGTCAGAACCTTCAGGAGCCAGAGGACCACCCTCTGCGACTCTCTGATATGCAGCCTTCATTGGTCCGATCTTTGGTACGATACCGAATATTACGAGTGGAACGAGCAGTGCTGCAATCCAGCCGTAGAAGTTAAATGGAATAGTTTTAATGAATACGCCGATTTCTGAAGAGCTTTCATCCCAACCGGAGTCTATCATTATTCTTCCTGCGAATACTGCCCATGTTGTGATAGGAACCAGTACGCACAGTGGAGCTGCTGTTGAGTCTGCAACGTATGCAAGCATTTCTCTCGGAGTCTTATGTCTGTCTGTGATCTTTGCCATGCAGGAACCAACAGTACATGAGTTAAGGTAGTCATCGATGAAGATTACACAACCCAGAATCCATGTCCAGAAGAGTGCCATCTTCTCGGACTTTGCACGAGCTGCTGCCCAGTTACCAAAGGCCATTGCACCTCCGGAACGTTCGATAAGGGCTATGATACCGCCCATGAGTCCGCATACGATGATCAGCCATCCGGTGTCCTCATCCATCATTACGCCAGTCATGGACTCGCTGAATGTGCCGAGTACGTTTTCGCCCGGCTGAGCACACATGATCCATCCCATCAAAGCGGAGAGGGTAAGCGCTTCGAGAATACGCTTTGTGGTGAAGATGTACACGATCAGGTAAAGTGCCGGAATCGTACAGAAAACACCAAATTCTGCAGGGTCGCTTGGAAGGAAGAGCTTGAGCACGATTGCAAGTGCAACGGTGATAGCAACGCCGATCAGTGACTTACGTGCGCTGAAATTCTTCACTTCGTTTTCAACATTTTTGTTTTTCAACGACATTAACTTATAACCTCCTTTCTCATATTCGGTTTTTACAAACTTTAATAACTTAAAACGATTAAAGCATGATTGCGCTTCGGGTGACTTGTGAAGCTACTTATCTGATGTTTGTATTTTAGCACAAGTTTAGGGGATATATTCGAAAG
>JAFTHD010000108.1 GCA_017457585.1 Bacillota bacterium
ATCCCACTGGTAGGGGTAGAAACTCGTCATTACAACTTTTCCGGCCTCGTCGCACCAGGTATAGTTGCCGGGCGCAGTCGTGGGAAAAACCTCCAGCAGGGACCTTTCCATTTCATTTGGAATATCCCAGCCGTCGTACATGAAGTACATGTCCTGAAATTCCCTTTCGCCATGCCTTGCTCTTACCGCCCATGGGTGATCCTCAGACGTGTGGTTCATGACGAAGTCCATACAGAGCTTTATGTTTCGCCTGTGGCACTCACCAGCCAGTTCGTCAAGATCCTCCATGGTTCCAAGTTCCGGCTGCACCTTTCTGAAGTCGGATACTGCATATCCTCCGTCGCTCTTTCCCTCCGGAGACTCGAGCAGCGGCATGATGTGAAGCAGGTTGACACCGCACTCCTCCACGTACCCGATGCGCTCCTTCACGCCTTTGAGATTGCCTGCGAAAAGATCGGCGTATATGATCATGCCCAGCATGTCCTTTCCCTTATACCATCCGGCATCGGAGATTCTCGCCTCATCTGAGGCCTTCAGCGCCTCGCTTCGCTGTTCATAATAGTCCCTTAGCAGTCCGGCAAAGGCGCCAAAGGCTTCTTCGTTATCGTACAGCTCCATATAGAGCCACTTCAGCTCGTCACAGTGCTTATTAAACCTTTCAAGAAACGCGTCTTCCATATCTCACCATACCTTCAGAACACCTATAATCGCCTTCGGTTTCGTTGTCCCGTTAAACTCCCTCGCCATAAGATCCTGCAGCTTCTTTACAAAGGTGCCGGATCTGTCCAATATGCAGTTAATATTGAACAATGTGAGAAACAGCAGGAACGCATCGGAGGTACTCATCCCCTTTACCGGTCTGTCTTCATAGCCCTCTTCAAATATGTAATAGGCAGAAGTTACATCCTTTACAAGCTGATCCGGCCACGTTTCATCGTCCCTCAGTCCGAAGACATTGCAAAGTTTGTTGTAGTCTCCCGGTCTTGAGAACTGAAGTTCATAGATCGGCGCCCTCTCAAAGAAATCGAGAAACTCCAGGTACAGCTTCACCTCATCGCTTTCCGTATCTCTCGGGATTACCCTCGTCACCTCTGCCTGTATCACGGGAAGTCCCAAATATTTGAGGACGGATACCCGCTTATTTCCCTCTGCAACGTAAAATCGGTGCAGGAATTCGTACACCTGTATGGGATCTCTGATCCCCTCATTCATCTTTGCATCGTAGAGATTCGACCACTTGGCTGCAAATTCGGACTTCACGTCCATAATCGGCATAAAGTTGCAGGCAAAAGCCTCGCCTCTGCTCTGGCTCATCGTCCCGCTCACCATGCTCATGGGTATCTCCATTACGCCCAGCTTGACCTCTTTTTTCTCCCCTCTGCCTGCAAGAACGTGACCCAGGTCTGTCAGAAACGGATAGTATCCATGGGCCAGTGCCTTGCGTGCAGCCGTCTCTCCCTTTTTCTTTGCCTTGCTGTAAACTTCGCTCATCTGCTCCCTATATTCCTTCGAGGAATCTTAAGAAGGCGTTGTGACCTTCCTGATTCCATTTGAAAACGCCGGCATCTTCCAGTACCTTGACGAAAACTCTGCCGATTTCCGTCTGCAAAATGCCCTGAACGTTCTCCCCGTCTATTTCTTCGTAATTTCTCAAAATCTCCTTCGCCCAGTCTCCGTGAACGGCAAGATCTTGTCTTTCGTTTATCTCCTCTGCAATCTCTTCATCGCCTTTGCCGCTTTTTCTGCCGGCGGCGATCAGGTCTCCCAGCTCCTGCATCTCCCTCTTGAGACGAGACGGGAGCACGGCAAGCCCCATCACCTCTATGAGCCCGATGTTCTCCTTCTTGATGTGATGATATTCCGGCGCAGGATGATATACTCCGAGAGGTCTTTCTTCCGTCGTGATATTGTTTCTCAGCACCAGATCCAGCTCATATACGGCTCCCGACTTTCTCGCTATGGGCGTTATGGTGTTATGCTTTTCACCCTCCGTCTCTGCGTATATGAACGCTTCCTTATCGGTATATCCTCTCCAGCAGGTCAGCACCCTGTCCGCCAGCTCTGCCAGCCTGTCTCTGTCACTGCACCTGAGTCTGAACACCGAAAGGGGCCACTTTACGATTCCCGACTCCACGTCCTCAAATCCGGGGACCGTGAACGGAATCTTGATTGGTGATTTGGCCATGGCAAAGTCGTAGCGTCCTCCCTGGAAGTGTTCGTGAGCCAGAATGGATCCCCCGACGATTGGAAGATCCGCATTGGAGCCCATGAAATAGTGCGGGTACTGGCTGACGAAGTCCAGTATTTTCTCAAAGCATGACCGGTCAACCTTCATCGGTATGTGTTCGTCATTGAAGGCGATGCAGTGCTCGTTGTAGTATCCGTATGGGCTGTACTGCCAGCTCCATTTCTGTCCGCATATGTCAATTGGAATTACCCTGTGGGTCTGTCTGGCAGGGTACCCTGCGTGACCGGCATATCCTTCGTTTTCCCTGCAAAGCTGACAGGCCGGATATCCGGAAGGTGATAATTTCCCTGCGGCGGCGATGGCCTTCGGGTCCTTTTCCGGTTTTGCAAGGTTGATCGTTACGTCTATCTCTCCGTATTCAGATTCCGCCTTCCACCTGAGGTCCTTCTTTGCCCTGTCACGCCTGATGTAATTGGTATCCTGGCTGAACTTGTAGTACCAGCCGGTTGCTGTCTCAGGGCTTTCTCCGTAGAGCCTCTTAAACGTGCTCGTTACCTGTGCAGGTCTCGGGGTCAGACAGTTCATTAGCTTCGTATCGAATAGGTCCCTCTCCGTTACGGTATCCCCCGTTATTCCTCTCTCTTCTGCAATGTCAAGCAGCCCTTCGAGAATTTCTGCAAGAGGCATGTCGCCCCGCGCTTCCTCCGGCTCTTCGTAGGACCTTTCCTTCATGAGATCAAGCAGGAGATTTCGCGCGTAGATTTCCTCGGACTCGTCCATAAGTCCCGTCCTGATTCCGTAGAGCACAAGCTCCTTTATAAATCTATACATCAAGCTTCCTCGCTCCTCCCTGGGGACGCGCCCTGTAAAACTCCGGCCTTATACCAAACGCCTTCTCATACGCCCTGCTGATGCGGCTAATGAACGCACCAGTGCTTTCCTTCGCAACGATGCTGATGGTGCATCCGCCGAAGCCGCCTCCTGTCATCCTGCTTCCGAGAACCCCTGGAATCTCCCATGCAAGCTCCGTCAGAAAATCGATTTCAGGACAGGACACCTGATACTGATCCCTGAGGGAGATATGGCTTTCGTTCATCAGCCTCCCAAAGGTTTCGATATCGTTTCCTCTTAGGGCGGTAACAGCGCTTCCTGTTCTTGCTTCTTCCCTTACCGCATGCTCTGCCCTGTCCCTGCAAACCGGATCTGAAATTGCCGCCTGATAGCGTTCAAAGTTCTCTTCCCCTATGCTGCAGAGGTTCTCTGTATCTGCCAGAGCAGGAACTTTTCTTATATCTTCAAGCGCTTTCGCGCATTCTCTTCTTCTGTCGTTATATGCAGATGAAACGAGTAAATGTTTCACCTTGCTGTTCGTGATGATGATCTCTCTTTCTCCCAGCTCCAGCGGAACGAGTTCATACTCCATGGTGGCCGTGTCCAGATATATAGCGTGGCCTTCCTTCCCCATGGCTGAGGCAAACTGATCCATGATGCCGCACTGCATTCCGCAGTACACGTTCTCACCCCTCTGGCTTATGAGGGCAATCCCCTCCAAAGTCAGTGCTTCAAGGCCGTAGGTCTCCTTTATCATGAGGCCTGTCAGGACCTCGATGGATGCGGAAGATGAGAGGCCGCTTCCTGCAGGAATGTCACCTGCAAACATGATGTCCGCACCAAAGGGGATATCAAATCCCTCTTTTTTTGCAGCCCAAAAGACGCCTTCCGGATAGGAACTCCAGTCATCTGTGCGCCCTGGCGCAAGCTCATCCAGCTCCACAGACGTAATGCCTGACTCGGGCATGTTTAGGGAGCAGAACCTGATCAGACGGTCTTCCCGCGGCGCGATCATCCCGTATGTGCCGGCAGGCAGAGCGCAGGGGAACACATGTCCTCCGTTGTAATCGGTATGCTCACCGATAAGGTTCACCCTGCCGGGAGCGAAATACGCCCCCTGGTGCTCTCTGCCGTAAACCTCTTTAAATTTACTTTTCAGCTTTTCCGTTATTTCAAAATTCATATTGCTCTAATTACTCTGCCCCTACTCTTCCATCACGAAATGAAATCTGTATGCCGGATATTCGCCGGCCTCCAGCGGAAGCGGCAGCCCTGCCGACATCATGAGATTTGCATCGTATGTGAAACCGGTGTTTTCATCTACGTAGGTTGCGCCCTTTTTCAGGCCCTTTACCTTCATGTAGTTCACCGGCTCGTTGCCGCGTATCTGCGTAACGACCACATGTACGAGGGCCTCCCTCTTGTCCTTTGACACGAAGGCCCAGCCACAGAACTTCTCCCGGTCAGGATCGTTGAGCCTGTAATAATCACCTTCCCTGATCAGGTGTTCGAACCGCTTATAGTCCCTGACCTGCTTCTTTGCGGCCTCCTTTTCTTCCTCCGGCATCTTGGCAAGATCCATCTCGTATCCGAAGGCCCCGTACATCGCGGTTATTCCACGAGTTCCAACGGGCGTCACTCTTCCCGTCTGTTCGTTCGGGGATTTTGACACGTGGGCGCCCATCACTGCCGGCGGATATCCAAAGGTTGTTCCGTACTGGATCCAAAGTCTGTCGATGGCGTCCGTGTTGTCGCTGGTCCATATCTGAGGCGTGTAGTATAGCATGCCCAAATCGAACCTGCCGCCGCCGCCGCTGCATCCTTCGATGAGCAGCTTCGGGTACCTTTCGTGAAGCTGCTCCAGGATCTCGTACAGTCCCAGCAC
>JAFTHD010000109.1 GCA_017457585.1 Bacillota bacterium
ATCTGTAGTCGCCGTACTCAGCAGTATTTGAAATGGAGTATCTCATCTTGTCGAATCCGCCCTCGTTGATAAGGTCAACGATCAGCTTCATCTCGTGGATACACTCGAAGTATGCCATTTCAGGTTCATAACCTGCTTCTACCAGCGTGTCGAATCCGGCCTTCATCAGCTCGGTTACGCCGCCGCAGAGTACTGCCTGCTCGCCGAACAGGTCTGTTTCTGTCTCTTCTTTGAATGTCGTCTCAAGGATTCCGGCTCTTCCTGCACCGATACCGGAAGCATATGCGAGAGCGTAGTCCTTAGCCTTGCCGGAAGCGTCCTGATAAACAGCGATGAGTGAAGGAACGCCCTTGCCCTCAACGTACTGGCTTCTTACAGTATGACCAGGTCCCTTAGGAGCAACCATGATAACGTCCAGGTATGGAGCCGGAACGATCTGGCTGAAGTGGATGTTGAATCCGTGTGCAAACATGAGAACGTCGCCTTCCTTCATGTGCGGTGCAATCTGCTCTCTGTAAATGGATGCCTGCAGTTCGTCAGGTGTGAGGACCATTACGATATCGCCGGCCTCTGCAGCTTCTTCGATACCCAGAACCTTAAGGCCAGCAGCCTCAGCCTTTGCAGTGTGCGCTGAGCCAGGTCTGAGACCGACAACTACGTTTGCGCCGCTCTCGTTCAGGTTCATTGCATGAGCGTGACCCTGTGAACCGAATCCGATGATTGCAATAGTTTTGCCATCCAACATGCCGAGGTTACAATCCTGATCGTAATACTTCTTAATCATTTTAAAATCTCCTTACAAAAGTTATATCTAAACTGTATTTTACATTAACTATACCGGTGTTACCAGAGGCTTCAGATCCTCTTCGCTCATGTCCTCATCCCAGGCAGCGGAGCTTTTGCTTATGCCCGTTATACCCGTTCTGCAGACCTCCAATATATCGTAGCAGCTCATCATATCCATGAAACCGTCGATTTTTTCCGTGGCTCCCGTCATCTCCACGACCATAGACTCCTTGGAAAGGTCGATGATCTTTCCTCTGAAAATGTCCACGATTTCCTTGATGGCGGAGCGTTCGATCTTGCCGCAGCGCACCTTCAGGAGCAGCAGCTCTCTGTAAATGCTCTTGCCCTTGTCAAGCACGAAGACCTTCTTTACGACTTCCGACTTGTAGGTCTGTGTAACGATCTGATGAAGACCCTGCTCCGTACCGGTAAATACCACGGTGATCCTGGAAAAACTCGGGTTGTTCGTGGTTGATACGGTGAGGGAGTCGATGTTGAATCCGCGTCTTCCGAAGAGGCTTGAGACCCTCGTCAGTACGTTGGCCTGGTTGTCGACCAGGATACTTATTACATATTTATTGATTGCATCGTTCATTGTATCCTGCCTCCTAACCCAAAATCATGTCTTCTATGGTGCCGCCCGGCGGAATCATAGGGAGTACGCGTTCATTCTTAGCGATAGCGCAGTCGATCCACACAGGTCCGTCCTCCTGGAGGGCTTTCTTAAAGACCTCTTCGAACTCGCTCGGAGTCGAAGCGGAGAAACCCTTTGCTCCGAAGGCTTCCGCAAGCTTCGGGAAGTTGGTAGCTCTGCCCGGGTCTGTGGAGGCGAATCTGCTGCCGTAGAATACGGTCTGCCACTGATAAACCATGCCGAGAACCTGGTTGTTCATTATGATCGTGATGATAGGCAGGTGCTCAGAAACGGCCGTGCAGCACTCATTTAAGTTCATGTGGAAGGAACCATCGCCTGTGAAGTGGATGACCCTCTTGTCAGGGCATCCTATCTGAGCGCCGATGGCTGCGCCGTATCCGTAACCCATGGTGCCGAGGCCGCCGCTTGTCAGGAAGTGGCTGGTCTTCTGGTGGTGCAGATACTGTGCTGCCCACATCTGGTGCTGGCCGACGTCAGTAACGTATATGGTTTCTTTATCTGTGTTGGTGCAAACCGTCTCGATGATCTCGCTCGGATGGAGATGTGCATCCTGTGACTTGACATCCCCCGTCTTCTTGCGCCACTCGGTAGACTGGGATACCCAGTCCTTGTGACTCTTTTTCTTGAGCATTGGGAGCAGTGCCCTCAGGAACTCCTTAACATCTGCCGTAATGCCGAGATCGAGATTTACGTTCTTGTTCAGTTCGCTTCCATCGATATCGATCTGCACTTTGAGCGCCTTCTTGCCGAATTTTGACGGGTTGAGTGCCACTCTGTCCGAGAATCTGGCGCCGAGAGCAATAATCAGATCGGCTCTGTCGATGGCCCTGTTAGCGGCAATGCTTCCGTGCATTCCCAGCATTCCCAGGCATCTCGGATCATCGTATCCCAGCACGCCTGCAGCCATGAGTGTGTGGGTTGCCGGCATATCGACCTTTTCTACAAATGCCCTCACCTCTGCGCCTGCGCCGGCTGACGTAACGCCGCCGCCGAAGTAAAGAATCGGTCTTTCTGCTGCGTTGATCATATTTGCAACTGCCTTTACCTCGTCATCCGTGAATGCAGGTGAAGGGTTGAGCTGCATAACGCCCTGAGGCTTGTATTCGATCTCTGCTGCCGTAACGTCCTTCGTAATATCGATGAGAACGGGCCCCTTACGTCCGCTGTTTGCGATTCTGAAAGCGTTGGTAAGCACTTCCTGCAGGTTCTCGATTCTGTTTACGAAGAAAGTGTGCTTCGTAATTGGCATTGCAACGCCTGTGATGCAGACTTCCTGAAAAGCGTCTCTTCCGATCAGGTTATCCGGAACGTTGCAGGTGATGGCAACCATCGGGATGCTGTCCATGTAGGCTGTCGCAAGTCCCGTTACCAGGTTGGTTGCGCCCGGTCCGCTGGTTGCAAAGACAACGCCCGTTTTGCCGGTAGCGCGGGAATATCCGTCAGCCGCGTGGGACGCACCCTGTTCGTGTGCGCTCATTACGTGGCGAATCCT
Organism: Bacillota bacterium; assembly: GCA_017457585.1. The sequence goes on from JAFTHD010000109.1 coordinate 2,934, forward strand.
GTCTCTGTACATGTAAAGTGTGTCGTACATGTTCAGGGCGGCTCCGCCGGGATAGCCGAATACGGTATCAACTCCGTGCTCCAACAGGACTTCTGCAACCAGTTGTGATCCTGTCACTATCATTATATCTGTCTCCTTTTTTAGTTTAAAATCCTTAGAATTCCAAGCGTCAAAACGCCTGTAGTTATCATTATATAGACTGACAATTCAATGTCAACACCCAAATTTCGAAATTTGTGTTATGTACACAATAAAATCCAAAAGTCATAGTGAATTATCACAAAACGGGTGTTTTTTAGCGATGATTCGCATTAAAAAAATCCCCTGGCCGGCCTTCCGGTCAGGAGAAATCATCTATGTTCTTTAATAAAACCAAGAATTATCGCGCTGCACAATCAAAGGGATTTTCACATTTCGAAAAGAGGCGACATCTCTCAAGGCTGCGAAGACAAAGGGCGCCGTCGTGGAATCGACGAACTGTGCAGATATTGGTCCGGTCGCTATTTGCGAAGGGCAGCCTTTACAGTGCCCTTAGGATCTGCAATGAGAAGTCGTACAAGCCAGATGACCAGTCCCAATGCGACTGCGGACAGTCCGAGGAATGCGTCGTTTAGCATATCTGCCGGGGCAGGCGTGAAATAATCTGCGCCGAGGTGGGCATACTCGAATACAGCATCCACCAGCCACATTATGGAAGCCCCCCAGTACATGAAACAGAGAATCCCCAGCCTCATGTCATCATCTTCTCTAAAGTACCACTTGGCGGTGACTATTATCGCAGCAAAAACAGTTATAAGCAGAGTCATATTAAAAGTCCTTCCGGTTGAATTAAGCAGCGGACTTATGCGCTTCGTCGGATGCGTCGCGTCTCAGTATATAGTCGCTTACCTTGCACATCGCCCCCCACACAAGGGTGATCAGTACTGCCATCGCAACACCCGTAGTCGCAATCTCACGGAACATAGCCGATGCATCGGCAGTATAAGCCATTGCTGAAAGGAACGGGAACCATGCGACGATCTCGCCATGCCAAACGTGTTCGAATGCAAGCAGGCCTGCACCGCCCCACAACATATAACTGAGCCATTTCAGCTTCTTGCTGAAAGGAACCTTAATCTCTTCTTCAAAGGTGGCTGCATGTTCCGGATGCTCTGAAGCCTGTGCTTCTTTTTTCTCCGTACTTTTCTTTGCAGCGGTTACGACTGCAGCCTCGGCTGCAGAAACAAGGAAACAAGCCATGAATTTACCTCCTGGTTCGATGAAAACGCACCCCGGAAATCTTATCCGGCCGCGTACTTTTTACTCACAACAACAGCCTATATTACGGGGGTATCACTGTCAAGCTGTTTGTTGCATGCGTTGCGTATAATTTGAATAATTGTACAAGTGGATTGCTATTTCTTTTTTATTGAGTCGGCAACAACGTTTCCCACAGCAGCGGTGGCACTGAGAACCGTTGCAACAGCTTCCTTGCGTGCGTCTGCATTCGCTTCTTTGTTTGCAAGACATTTCGCACACACGGTATGCTTCCTGCCCACATCCTCCAGGAGCCCACCGCACTTTGCGCACACGTACACCAGCTCGCTTTTGCAAAGTGAGCAGTATTTCTCGTCAGCCTTGTATTTGTAGTGCTTCTTGCACCTTTTGCACTTAGGATTCCAGCAGCCTTTGATTCTCTTATCTCTTCTCTTCAGCATAGCATTCTCCTTTCGTTTTACATACAATTACTTTAGACGGCGGCCGCTGCTTTGTCAAGGTGGGGAGCACGCTCACGATCAATCTATTGTGCTCTCCGTAGAATCGCATTTGCGGCAACTTTCTCTCTCCGAATGTCCTTATATCGGTAGATTGATAATACAAGCCCCAGAAGCACATAATCCACCAGGGCGAAAGAGAATCCGGTGGCGAAGAATGGAAGGGGGAAATCCATCAATGGCAAAACGCCGAACACAATCAGGATATTACGCAGACTCTGAAGAGCGATCGCCATACCGCATGAGCAGCCCACAATACATCCCAGAGCATTTTTTTGTTTCAAAGATATGTGAAATACATAGACGCAGAGTGCAAGCAAGCAAAAAATAATGCAGGCCATTCCGATGATGCCGCAGTTCGCCGCCACAGACCCCAGTACCAGGTCGCTGCGATATGATGGAACCTCATTCATGACCGCAATAGACGCATCGCTCTCGCCGATAAGATGGCTGTTTGCGAATGTATCGTATAACGTGCGGTTCGCAAAGTTTGTCGTACTGTCCGCATCAGCATGACGTCCGATTCCGTAATACGCAAGATAGTTTTTTAGTCTAATTGCCTGATATCTGCTTGTGTCAAGTAAGAACTAAAAAAATATGGATGCTTTTCAGAAGGTTACAGGAAGATCTTCCCCGTCGCTCTTCCGAATAACACAAGTGCCCGACATCCGTTCTGGTGTCGGGCACTGCTTCATGTGTTTTGTTATCTGTCACTCAGCGAAGATATCTTTGAATCTCCACTTCGCAGATCTGTCTTTCTGAACACCCCTGGCATATTCGATCTCTGGATAGCCAAAGCCAACAATCAGCCCCGTATAGTGTTCCTTCGGAATATTCAGCATCTCTCTTGCCTTTGGTGCCAGTTCATTCAACACTTCTGCAGAATAGCTCATGATGGTTGTTCCCAGACCATGCGCATTACAAAGAAGCTCAAAATACGCTGTAGCGATATTACAGTTTACCTTGGAATCCTCCGCCCATTTACCGACACACTTTTCATGTGCGATAAACAGATGCGGCGCTCCGCAGAACAAAAGGTCATCCTTTCGCACGGTCTTCTCCGACTGTTTCATCTTGCTGTAATAAAAATCGCTGAAGCTGTGCGTATAGATATGCTTCTTCGCC
>JAFTHD010000110.1 GCA_017457585.1 Bacillota bacterium
ATATCACTGTTAGGGTTACCGAGGGTTTCAAGGAATACTGCAACCGTGTTGTCCTGAATTGCTGCTTCCAGTTCCTCAAGGTTATGTGCATCTACGAAAGTCGTTGTGATGCCGTACTGTGGAAGAGTGTGTGCCAAAAGGTTGTAAGTTCCACCGTAGATTGTCTTCTGCGCTACGATGTGGCCGCCGTTAGCTGCGAGAGCCTGAATCGTGTAAGTGATTGCTGCTGCACCTGATGCCAGTGCCAGACCTGCACTTCCGCCTTCCAGAGCTGCAACTCTGTCTTCCAGAACACCCTGTGTTGAGTTTGTAAGTCTTCCATAGATATTGCCTGGATCTGCAAGACCAAATCTGTCAGCAGCGTGCTGGCTGTTATGGAATACGTATGATGTTGTCTGATAAATAGGAACTGCTCTCGCGTCAGTTGCCGGATCTGCCTGTTCCTGTCCTACGTGTAACTGTAAAGTTTCAAATTTGTAATCGCTCATGATTCATTATCCTCCTTTAAATCATTGACCTTTAATAACATTCTACCTTCATGCCTTTGCCATACTGTGACTTCCCCCGTATCCTCCTTGTAAGGGTCTGTCAAAAATAAAACCCGGAAGGCTTTATCATTCTCTCCCGGGCAAATGGCTTTTTCGTTAGATTTCTAACTTCGAATCGAGGCGCATGCAAAGGCTACTGCACGCCACGGCCATTCTGCTTGCCCGGGAGTTCAGCATCCAACAACACATCATGCCTCTTGTATGTTTATCTGCATGATTTAACATTGTATCGCGCCTCCTTTCTTCAAGTGTAGATGAATCAAATTCGGTTCGGACTATATCCTACTATTCCTATAGGTATTATCCGTTACCTCTTGATGGTATATTAGCACCCACCACCTACTATGTCAATAGGTAAAATAAACTTTTTTTGATTTTGCAATAGGCTTAACCTATCGCTGGCATGAAAAAAGCGGCCGTTTCCGGCGAAATGCCGGTTCTGACCGCTCTTTGATCCTACGATTTAACTATTTGGCTTCCTTGCTGTAGTAGTCCTCCAGCGCAGCCTGAATCGCTTCCTCTGCCAGAACTGAGCAGTGAAGCTTGTGTGCAGGCAGTCCGTCGAGAGCCTCTGTAACAGCCTTGTTCGTAAGCTGCTTAACCTCTTCAACCGGCTTGCCCTTGATCAGCTCTGTAGCCATGGAGCTGGAAGCGATCGCACTTCCGCATCCGAAAGTCTCAAACTTAACGTCGGTAACGATCTCATCTTCAATCTTAAGGTACATCTTCATGATGTCGCCGCACTGCGCATTACCCACTTCACCGATTGCGTTAGCGTCTTCTATGATTCCCAGATTCCTCGGATGGAGGAAATGATCCATCACCTTATCACTATATAATGCCATATCTATGACCTCCTCTATACTTCCTTTACATTTACCTGTGTTGTCTTATTTCCAACCTTGTCTCTGTAATACTTGCTTCTATAATATATGCTCAATCTTGCCCTCAGTCAAATCTCTCCAGATCGGTGAGAAGCTTCTGAGATACTCTACGATTTCCTTAACGGAGTCAACCATGTAGTCAACCTGATCCGGCGTAATATCCTCGCCCAGGCTCAGTCTCAGTGAACCGTGCGCAACATCGTGAACTCTGCCGATTGCCAGAAGCACGTGACTTGGATCCAGAGAACCTGACGTACATGCGCTTCCTGATGATGCGCTGATACCCTTCTGGTCCAGAAGCAGGAGAAGCGATTCACCCTCGATACCCTCGAAACAGAAGTTCACGTTGCCCGGCAGTCTGCTGTCTGCGTCACCGTTCAATGCGGAGTGAGGAATCTCACTGAGTCCCTTTATGAGAAGATCTCTGTTTGTCTTCAGCTTCAGCGCGTTCTCATCCATCTTCTCTGCCGCTTCCTTAAGAGCTGCTGCGAGAGCCATGATTCCAGGAACGTTCTCCGTACCTGCTCTCTTGCCCTTCTCCTGAGCGCCACCCTCAATGAGGTTTGCGATAGGAATGCCCTTGCGAACGTACAGGAATCCTACTCCCTTCGGCCCGTGGAACTTGTGACCTGACGCTGAAAGCATATCGATATTGTACTCGTTTACGTCTATCTTAACGTGACCTACTGCCTGTACTGCGTCGGTGTGGAAAATAACGCCGTGCTCTTTGCAGACAGCGCCGATCTCCTTAATCGGCTGAATCGTGCCGATTTCATTGTTGGCGAACATAATTGTTACAAGGCAGGTATCCTCTCTGATTGCAGCTTCAAGCTCTGCAACATCTACGATACCGTTCTCGTGTACAGGGAGAAGTGTAACTTCGTATCCTTCTTCCTCCAGCTTGTTCAGCGTATGAAGAATTGCGTGATGCTCAAAAGCCGTTGAAATGATGTGCTTCTTACCCTTCTTCGCACCAATCTTGGCAGCCGTTCTGAGCGCCTGGTTGTCAGCTTCGCTTCCGCCCGATGTGAATATGATGTCGCGCGGCTCTGCACTGATTACAGCAGCAACGTCTGCTCTCGCCTCTTCAAGTGCTTCCTTTGCATCCTGACCTATCGTATAGAGGCTGGACGGGTTGCCGTAAGTCTCCTCCATATACTTCGTCATTGTATCGATTGCGGCTCTGCTCATCTTAGTAGTAGCCGCGTTGTCAGCATAAATTTTCATCAAAAACCTCCTCTTGATTCCTTCATTGGGACAATTATAACATACCTACCTACCGTGTCAATAGGTAAATACTCTTGCATTCTACATTTACCTTGCGTTATAATAGGGACAACATTGATCGGAAAGGTGTGCAAGATGGTTTCAACAAAAGGGCGTTATGCGCTGCGAGTGATGATTGACTTGGCGGAGCACGCTGGCGAGGGTTACATACCTCTCAGAACAACTGCAGAGAGACAGGGGATTTCCAAGAAGTACCTTGAGGCCATAGTGAAGGAACTGGTCTCCGGAGGTCTTCTAACGGGCGTCAGCGGCAAAGGCGGTGGCTACAAACTTGTCAAAGACCCTGCCGACTATTCCGTGGGCGAAATCATCGAACTGATGGAAGGTCCGTTAAACAGCGTTGCCTGTCTTGCAAAGGATGCAGCCTGCTGTCCTAAGGCGGAGTCTTGTCAGACGCTCCCTATGTGGGCTGACTACGATAAGATGAACAGGGACTTCCTGTACGGATACAAGCTTACGGATTTAATCAAATCGTGAATGTAAAGGCAGCCAATTAGAATCGAAGCCGGCATCAGTTGCGATGCCGGCTGTTTATATGTTTCGGGTTATATGCTTCGAAATATTCGTTACCCTGTCGCGTTGTGCG
>JAFTHD010000111.1 GCA_017457585.1 Bacillota bacterium
GCAAGGTAGTGGCAAGACTGCAAGCCGCAGAACAGCCGGGGGCTCAGGTAGGACGAAAAATAATCACACAGCCCCTGAAAAGACGTCAAAGCAGAAGACTTCAAAACAGAAGGCTTCCAAACAGAAAACTTCAAAGGCTAAGCCAAAACAGGTGAAGACCGCGGTGAAGGCAAAGCCGAAGAAGATCGATACCACGAAAAAGATACGCGTGATTCCTCTCGGAGGACTTCACGAAATCGGAAAGAATATGACCGCCATCGAATACGAGAACGAAATCATCATCGTCGATTGCGGACTCTCTTTCCCCGATGATGACATGTTCGGAATCGATAAGGTCATTCCGGACTTCTCATACCTTAAGAACACGGATAAAAAGATACGGGGACTTCTCATAACACACGGTCACGAGGACCACATCGGTGCAGTCCCATATCTTCTGAAGGAGATAAAGGTTCCGATCTACGGAGCGAAATTCCCCCTTGGTCTCATAGAGAACAAGCTGAAGGAGCACGGTCTTAAGGCCGATATGCACGTTATCGTTCCGGAGCGAAAGTTTAAGCTGGGAAGCTTTTCCGTTGAACCTTTCAGAATAACACACTCCATTGCAGATTCACTTTGCTTCTGCATCGATACACCGGCAGGCAAGGTGTTCCATACGGGAGACTTTAAGATCGACTACACCCCTGTGGACGGCGACCCGATCAATCTTGCAAACTTTGCGAGAAAGGGAGACGAGGGCGTTCTGCTCATGATGGCGGACAGCACCAACGTTCTAAGACCCGGATACACAAGGTCCGAGCGGGTGGTTGGCGAGACGCTGGGCGGCATATTCAGAAGCTCTAAGAGCAGGATCATCATCGCCACCTTCTCCTCGAATGTACATAGGATCAAGAAGATCATCGACCTGGCTCAGGCCAACGGCAGGAAGGTGGCCGTGTCCGGCAGGAGCATGGTTAACGTGGTTGACCTGGCTCAGGAGCTGGGATACATCGACGTGAAGAAATCCACCATCATCGACATCAACCAGGCAAAGAATTACCCGGACAAAGAGCTGGTCATCATCACGACGGGCAGCCAGGGCGAGCCTATGTCAGCCCTTGCCAGGATGGCGTCTAATGAGCATAAGGCCATCAGGATAAAGGCAGGGGATCAGGTAATATTAAGCTCGTCTCCTGTACCGGGCAATGAGCTGACTGTGGCTAACGTCGTCAACAAGCTGGTGGAAAGCGGTGCAGAGGTGATTTACTCGGATATCGCCGACATCCACGTTTCCGGTCACGCCAGCAGGGAAGAACTGAAGCTCATGCATTCACTGATTAGACCGAAGTTCTTCATGCCTGTTCACGGTGAGTACAGACATCTCCAGGCGCACGCAGAGCTGGCAGCAGAACTGGGCAAGTCCATGGAGGATGTTTTCCTGCTCACTAACGGCGACGCCCTGGAGCTTACACAGAACAGTGCAAAGGTTGTAAAGGATGTCTGCGAGGCGGACGGCATTATGGTCGATGGTCTCGGCGTAGGCGATGTAGGAAATATCGTTCTGAGAGACCGAAGGCTTCTGTCAGAGTCCGGTCTGATTATCGTCGTTGCCGCCATAGACAGGCAGAGCATGATGATCGCATCAGGCCCTGACATCATATCGAGAGGCTTCGTCTACGTGCGCGAAAACGAAGACCTGATCGATGATACAAGGGCGAGAGCCGAGGAGATTATAGAGGCTTGTCTTGCAAGGGATATGAAGGACTGGAACGGCATGAAGACGGCCGTCAGGGAAGGTCTGAGAAAGCATATCTATAGCAGAACAAAGAGAAGCCCTATTATACTGCCGATATTTCTTGAAGTTTAAAACTTATGTTGAATGAATTCATGAAGGAGAAAAGTATGAACGTTTACGATCAGGCCCACGGCCTTGCAGCAGCCATCAAAGAATCAGAGGAATACAAGCACTATCAGGCTTCCAAGAGGGCTGTTGAAGCCAATCCACAGCTCAAGGAAGCGGTGGATGACTTTATGAAAAAGCAGTTCGAACTTCAGGCAGCAGCCGCTATGGGAAATCAGCCGGATCCGTCTCAGATGCAGCAGATTCAGCAGCTGAGTGCAGTGCTCATGCAGGATCCGACAGCAGCAGGATTCATGCAGAATCAGATCACCTTCTCCATGATGATTGCGGATGTATATAAGATCCTTGCAGATGCCGCAGATCTGGGCGGTATACCGGGCATGGAATAAGGCTTGTTATACAACGGGTTTTTTGGTATAATTCACTATAGTTTAAGAATCAAAAAGTTGAAATAAAGGAAGGTCAAATAATATGATTACAGCAGGTGATTTCAGGAAAGGTATTACATTTGAGATCGACGGACAGCCACATCTGGTTCTGGATTTCCAGCACGTTAAGCCTGGCAAGGGCGCAGCCTTCGTAAGAACGAAGCACAAGAACATTCTTACAGGCGCAATTAAGGAAGAATCCTTCAACCCGACTGCTAAATTCCCGAAAGCTCACATCGAGACAAAGGTGATGCAGTACCTTTACAGCGATGGTGAACTCTACTACTTCATGGACCCTGAGACGTACGATCAGATTCCGCTCACCCTGGATCAGGTAGAGGAAGCGATGAAATACCTGAGAGAGAACGATGAAGCGACGATCAAGTTCTACAAGGGTAACGCCTTCCAGGTAGATGCACCGAATTTCGTTGACCTTAAGGTTATCGATACAGAGCCTGGCGTTAAGGGCGATACAGCAACGAACGTTACGAAGGCTGCAACCGTTGAAACAGGTGCAGTGATTCAGGTTCCAATCTTCATCAACGAAGGCGAAGTAATTCAGATTGATACCAGAACCGGGGATTATCTCGGCAGATCAAAATAGACCGAACTTACCTGAGGGACGGATACTTCGTCCCTCTTTCCATTCATAGGAGAGTAAAATATGCGCGTACTCAAAACCTTTTTAGTACTAATTGCAATCGTTGTCGTAATCCTTGGAGCAGGCGGAGTCTACTACGTATCCGGTCTCGGTGCAGTGGACCCGGAGGACACGGATGAAATATCCGTTGAAATCCCTCAGGGAACGGGCGCATCGGGAATCGTAAGAATCCTGGATGAGAACGGACTTGTTAAGAACACCACCGTGGCAAAGATTCAGGCAAGGATCGGAAAGTACAACGGTCTTCAGGCCAATACGTATCTGTTCAGCAAGTCTATGACCCTTTCCGAGATGATGAAGGCCATCGATACAGGTGATTTTAATTACGTCTCCAAGCAGAGCTTCGAGATGAAGGAGGGCTACAGGCTCACGCAGAATGCAGAACTCCTGTCAAAGGAGATTCCGTATTCCAAGAAGGAGATCCTTAAAAAGTGGTCCGACGAGACGTATCTCAGGGAGATGATCGACAAATACTGGTTCCTGACCGACGACATCTTAAAGGACGATGTGATGTATCCGCTCGAAGGATATCTTGCACCGAACACCTACTTTATAACGGATTCCGACCCTACCATAGAAGGTGTGACGGAGACCATGCTGGATCAGATGGACGCCGTACTTACTGAGAGAAAGTCCCAGATAGAGGCCTCCGGATTTTCAGTAAACGAATTCCTGTCTCTGGCATCTATAGTATGCAAAGAGGGCGGAAGTGATGAATCTCAGGCACCGCACATCGCAGGCGTATTCATCAACAGGCTGAATCAGGGAATGAATCTGGGCAGTGACGTTACAGTAGCCTACATATTCGAATATGACGATGTAGACCTTAACACCCAGCAGCTCAGCTCGGATAACCCGTACAATACGAGAAAGTTCGCAGGACTTACACCGGGTCCAATCTGTGCTGTACCGACTGTTGACATGGATGCTGTGCTCAATTACGAAAAGACTGACGATCTTTTCTTCTATGCAGGTCCTGACGGAACAATCTATTACGCGAAAACAAATGCAGAACATCTTAAGAACGTAGAGGCGCATCCATGGAAGGCAGACACTCAGGAATAACCAACAGCATAGTAGCATCATACCTGGAGACTCTCCACGGCAAAAGAAGTGAAGGCTTAGAGGAACTGAGAAAATATGCCGAATCCATGCACGTTCCCGTGATCCTAAAGGAAACGGAGAACTTCCTCATGATGATCATGGCCATCAAAAAGCCGAAGCGGATCCTGGAGATAGGAACGGCCATCGGTTACTCCGCATCCTGCTTTGCAGATGCCTTTGACTGCAACGTGGTAACGATAGAATCAAACCCTGAAATGTATGATGCAGCCATAGTCAACATAAAAAATTTAGGGTTCTCTGACCGCATATCCGTCGTATTCGGAGACGCGGCAGAAAAGCTCTCGGAGCTTGACGGAAGCGAACCTTTTGACATGGTATTTATCGACGCATCGAAGAGCCATTACAAGGAGTTCTGGGATCGTATCGTTCCTCTCACGAGGCCGGGCACAATGATCGTATGCGACAATGTGCTCATGAAGGGCATGACTGCGTCCGATGAATTCGACACGAGAAGAAGGTACAAGACCAGCATCAGAAAGATGCGTGAGTTCCTCGACTATATCAACAATTTGGACTATGCAGAGACCACCGTTCTTCCTGTAGGCGACGGTGTTTCTGTGAGTATCATTAACGAGCATGAAGAGACTTGAATTACTGGCTCCGGCAGGAGATCTGGAAAAACTTAAAATAGCAATTGAATACGGTGCGGATGCCGTGTACTTCGGAGGCGAGATGTTCTCACTGAGAGCAGGTGCAGGTAATCTTTCGATACCAGAAATCGAAGAAGGCGTTGCCTTCGCACACTCTCATGGAGCGAAGGCACACATGGCGCTGAATATATTTGCCCACAACGAGGATATCGACCCTTTAAAGGACTATTTAGGACGCATTAAGCATATTCCCATCGATGCCTTCATCGTATCTGATCCGGGCGTCATAACCATTCTGAAGGAAGTGATCCCGGAGGCGGAGCTTCACATATCGACCCAGGCAAACATGACCAACTATGTGACGGCTGGATTCTGGCACTCGCTGGGCGTTAAGAGACTGGTTCTGGCAAGGGAGCTTACGTTAAGCGAAATTCGCCAGATAAGGGAGAACGTTCCTGACACCATGGAGCTGGAAGCCTTCGTTCATGGAGCCATGTGCATATCCTATTCGGGAAGGTGTCTTCTCAGCAACTACATGATAGACAGAGACGCTAACCGGGGAATGTGTGCCCATCCTTGCAGGTGGAAGTACAAGCTGGTGGAGGAGAAGAGGCCGGGTGAGTACTATCCGGTGGAGGAGGATACCCGCGGCACCTACATTATGAACTCAAAGGATCTTTGCATGCTGGAGCATCTGCCGGATCTCATCGATGCAGGCGTATGCTCTGCCAAGATCGAAGGCAGAATGAAGAGCGTATTTTATGTGGCAACGGTGGTGAGCGCCTACAGGAAGGCGATCGATGCCTATTATGAGGACCCGGAGAACTATGTCTTTAAGAGGGCGTGGTACGAGAATATGCTCAAGGCGAGTCACCGGGAGTTTACCACAGGTTTCTACTACGACAAGCCGACAAACGAGGATCAGAACTATCAGACCAGCGCCTACACCAGGGAATACAGCTTCATAGGGAAGGTACTTTCTTACGACGAGGAGTCGGGGATGGCCACCGTAGAGCAGAGAAACAAGATGAATGTAGGTGACGAGATAGAAGTGTTCGGTCCGGGAACTGACTTCTTCAGCCAGAAACTGGACGTTCTTTTGGATGAGGAGTACGAACCGATTGAATCCGCACCTCATCCGCAGCAGATTTTGCATATCAAGATGGCGCATCCTGTAGATAAGGATTTCATATTGAGAAAGAGAAAGGAAGAATAATATGTCATCAGATGCTGGGCCCATATGGGTTTATATTGTAATTTTAATAGCTATTATCCTGCTTCATGGGTATATATCCGCAGCACGCGCTGCAATGGAATCTCTGAACAGGAATCATATAAGGAATCTGGCTCAGGAAGGCAACGCCAAAGCTAAGGCAATGCTCGATACCGTAGAGGAACCTTTCAGGTACCTGTTTGCGACAGAAGTCACCTTGACGTTTATGGGATTTTTCCTGAGTGCCTTCGGCGCCGTATATCTGACAGACAGGCTGCTCTACGAGGTGGAGAAGTCGGGGATTCCGTATTTCAGAGGCATAACGCTGATCATATGCACCATCGTTTTGTCCTATATCATTCTCGTATTTGGGATCATGCTCCCGAGGAGAATTGGACTGCTCCATGCGGAAAAGATCGCTCTTTCAACCTACGGCAAAGTCAGGGTAATCTGCATGATTATGAAGCCTCTGGCGATTCTCGTCAACGGTCTTGTAATCCTTATCTTGAAGATTTTCAGGCAGCGTACGGATGTGACTGAAGCGATTTATTCCGAGGACGAAGTCGTGTCCATGCTGGAATCGGGACAGGAAAGCGGCGAACTAAAAAAAGAAGGTATGAAGATGATAACCAGTATCTTCGCCTTTGACGATATGCTGGCCTACGAGGTAATGACCCCGAGAACGGATGTGTTCTCCATAGATATCAACGAACCATCTGAGGAGTACATCGACGAGCTGATGGAACTCAGATACTCGCGTATCCCTGTATATGAAGATGACAGCGATAACATCATCGGCATTCTGTATATTAAAGACTATCTGATAAAGGCGAGAGAGGATGGCTTCGACAACGTGGACATCAGATCCATACTGAGAAAGCCGTATCTCGTTCCCGAGACGAAGAAGATCGATACCCTCTTCGTCGAGCTGCAGCAAACGAAGCAGCACATCGCAATTCTTATAGACGAATACGGCGGATTTTCAGGAATCGTCACTATGGAAGATATCATAGAAGAGGTCATGGGCGAGATAGACGATGAATACGATGAAGTGGAGCCTGAAATTCAGAAGCTTTCCAACAATATGTTCATCATAGATGGGGGTATGGATATCGATGACATCGATGAGGAACTGGGTATAAATCTCGAATCTGACAACAGCGAGACCATAGGCGGATTCATCATCGATATCATAGGAGAGATTCCTGACGATGATGATATCGGAAGCGTGGTTGAGTATGAGAACTACAAGTTCAGGATTGACTCTGTCAGGGACAGGCGTATCGAGCAGATCACTCTGACGATAATGCCTCGCGTTGAAGATGAGAATGATAGTCATGAAGGCAGCGATTTGGTATAATTACTCTGAGGTAGACTACTATGAGTGCAAGTAATCAGAAGGAACCACACATCAAAGTTTCGGATGAAGTAATAGCCGTCTGCGCTGCGAGTGCGGCGATAAAAGTTGACGGAGTGGCAGACCTGGCAGGAGGGATATCAGATCTCCTCACAAAGAATCTACTCGGTAAGGAACTGGCTTCAAAGGGGATCAAGGCTTCCCAGAATAACGATGAAGTTGCAATCGATGTCAATATCATCGTGGAATACGGAGCGAGAATCCCCGGGCTTGCCTGGGATGTGCAGGAGAAGGTAAAGGCGAAGTTGAAGAAATGACGGGAATGCACGTTACTGCAGTAAACATAAACGTACAGGGTGTGGAACTTCCGGCGGAGGAGTTTTATGACGAGAAGACAGTCAAGGGAAACAATGATGCAGATACTGTTTGAGCTTGAAGTTGCAGGAGAGCTTGATGCTCTCCATGCATCCGCTCTTGCAGAGGAAATGATCGATAACAAGGAGAAGGAAAGGTCGAAAACCCTTCTCGTAAACATTACGGACAATATGAATTCCATCGATGATGAGATCAATGCGCACAGCAAGTCATGGAAGACGAGCAGAATGCCTAAAGTGGATCTGGCAGTCTTGAGATTGGCTGTCGGCGAAGCAAGATATGCAGATGATGTCAGCGATGCTGTAGTCGTTTCAGAGGCCATTAACCTTGCGAAGAAATACAGTACCGAGCAGAGCGCATCCTTCGTACACGGCGTTCTCGGTGCAGTTTTAAAAGACGGCAGGTCAGATGAATAACAGATATGTGCTCGGCATAGACACGAGCAACTACAAGACCTCCATTGCAGTGATAGACGAAGAATACAACGTAATATGCGATGAGAGATCTTTTCTCAAAGTAAAAAAAGGTGAACGCGGACTTCGTCAGTCGGACGCGTTCTTTCAGCATGTTCAGAAACTTCCGGAACTGATTGAACACATACCTGTTGACCTGGCTGATCGTCTTGAGGGTGTATTCTGGTCCAAAAGACCGAGACCCGTCGAAGGTTCATACATGCCTGTATTTACGGCGGGAGAGTCTGTAGGCAGAGCGTTATCCTCGGTTTCCGGTGTACTGGGCGCAGGTTTTTCTCATCAGGAAGGACATATTGAGGCAATCAGGCATGACGTCGGTATTGACCCGCATTCTGAATTTCTGGCATGTCATTTTTCCGGTGGAACCACGGAGATTCTCCGCGTCTGTCCGAGAATACGAAATGTAGTCCATAACACGGGCATCTTTTACGATATAGATATTGCAGGCGGCAGTAAAGATATCGCCCTGGGTCAGGTCATAGATCGGGCAGGAGTAGCGCTTGGTCTCGACTTCCCGGCAGGAGAGCAAATGGATAAAATGGCTCTTCATGTTGATATTGGGACTGATTATCTTACCGACATAAAGGCAATTAGCGGTTTTTTTAACCTCTCGGGAATAGACACACAGATAAAACGAACTATTGAAAGTGGTCTGCCTGAGGATAAAGAAGGAGCCTTTGCACGGGAGATCATGATGAAGATCTCTTCCGCCGTATGCAGCGCTATCGTTCAGTCTGCCAGCATAACGGGTCTGAATACCATCCTTATGGCAGGGGGTGTTTCATCAAGCCGTTTTATGAGAAATTACATTACGCGCTCGGACAAGCTGTCGGGTCTTACTATCTGCTTTGGGAAAGATCATCTTTCACAGGACAATGCTGTCGGCACAGCAGTACTGGGGGGACGTTACTTATGGGATTAAAACCGGTGTCGGTAACACAGCTTAACAGCTATATAAAGAGAATACTTCAGTCGGATCCGATACTTGGCAATATATCGGTGATAGGTGAGATATCAAATCTTAAGTTTCACGGTTCCGGTCACATCTATTTTTCGCTCAAGGATGCGGGCAGTACGGTCAACTGTTTTCTTCCGGCAGATAGAGCCTCCGGCATTTCCTTTATTCCTGAAGAAGGAAAGGAAGTTATTTGTCACGGTTACCTTTATCTTTACGAAAGAGGTGGCAGATACTCAATTAACATCCGGGACATGGAAGAGTCGGGTGATGGGGCTTTAATGGCCGAGTTTAAACGGCTTCGTGATAAGCTGGAAAGGGAAGGATTATTTGACCCGTCACACAAGAAAGAAATCCCGGCTTTCCCCGAAAAAATAGCCGTAGTCACCTCGGAAACCGGCGCAGCCGTCAGAGATATTCTGAAGATCATCCGAAATAAAAATAATCGGGTCGATGTTCTCATATATCCCGTACTCGTTCAGGGTTCTGCAGC
>JAFTHD010000112.1 GCA_017457585.1 Bacillota bacterium
CCATCACTCAGGTGTACGTTCTCTACTGCTACATGAGGCGGTACTTCGATATCGACAGGAGCGAAATTCCACAGACCCTTAACACCTGCGAAACAAAGCTTGTCCGCAACTTCCTGTGCAACCTCTTTGGTCGTGCAAATAACGCCGATATCTATATCATTCTCCTCTACATACTCAACGATATCCTCATAATCTCTAACCTCGATATCGTTGATCTTTATTCCGATCAGTCTCGGATTCACCTCAAAAATACTGTCAACCACGAATCCCGTCTTGTAGTAGTATGTATGGTTGGCTATTGCCTGCCCCAGGTTGCCGGCACCCATGATGACCATCTTGTACTTCTTGTCAAGGCCGAGTATAGCGCTGATCTCGTCGTAAAGACCATCTACGCTGTACCCATACCCTTGCTGACCGAAGCCGCCAAAATTGTTCAGATCCTGACGAATCTGGGAAGCGGTATAGCCTATTAATCTGCTGAACTCGTTGGAAGAAATCTTATCGACGCCCTTCTTCTTGAGTTCCTTCAGGTATCTGCGATATCTTGGCAGTCTCTTAATGACCGCGTTTGAAATCTTAACCTGCTTCTTCATCCTGGTGTCCTACCCGCTATCTATGCCTTAGCTTCAACGTAGCTGACGATGTCATTTACAGTTGCAAACTTCTCTGCATCTTCATCAGGAACTTCGATATCGAACTCATCCTCGATAGCCATGATGATCTCTACAGCGTCCAGCGAATCTGCTTCAAGATCCTTAGCCAGATTTGTTTCCAGCTTTACTTCTTCTTCGTCAACTCCGAGCTGTTCTGCGATGATTCCCTTAATTTTGTCTAATGTCATAATATTACCTCCGTTATATAGATAACTTAATTTGTCTTATGTCCAAAATTTGGTCGCATCTGACCCCCTAATTATAATTGATTGATTCCTCTAATGCAATACATTTCACTAAAATGAAAATGACCCCCTGCTTCGCCCTTTATTGCAGCTCCATCCACGCTTCGTACTTCTCCTCCAGCATCTCTTTGCTTTCAGCGAGCGTCCCTGCAAGTTCCGTCAGCTTCGCGTGACTCTTCATGTTCTCTTCCAAAGTAAGGGCGTCTTCGATTTCTGAGATCTTTGCCTCAAGCTCTGCGATTTCCTTCTCAAGTCGCTCTCTCTTTCTTACGAGGCGTCGTTCCTCCGCCTCCCGCACTTTTTTGAGTCTGCGCTCCTCCGCACTTGAAAGCGTCCCCTGCTCCTCTTTATCGCCTGCACCGCGGGAATGAGTCTTTCCTGCCGCCTCAGTCCCTGCATTTGCGCCTGCGGTATCGCGAGCCAGATCTCTCATGTATTCCTTGCCCGACCTGATGTTCTCCTGTTTCTTCTCCACGTAGTAGTCGTAAGTGCCCAGGTAGTTATCTGCCCCCTGTTTCGTCAGCTCTATGATCCTCGTCGGAATCCTGTTGAGAAAATATCTGTCGTGGGAAACGATGATGCACGTTCCCGGGAACTCCAGCAGTGCTTCCTCAAAAATTTCCTTCGATTCGATGTCCAGATGGTTCGTCGGTTCGTCAAGGACGAGAAGATTTGCACCTGACATCATCAGCTTCAGAAGGGAAAGTCTCGCCTTTTCTCCGCCGCTTAGAGAGCCCACGTTTAAGAACACCGACTCTCCTCTGAATAGAAACCGGGCAAGTATGTTTCTAAGTTCCGGCTCGGTATACAGCCTGTATTCATCGTGGAGTTCTTCGATTACCGTGTTGGCGTTGTTCAGAAGCTGCTGCCCCTGATCGTAGTACCCCGGCTGCACGTTGTGGCCGATTTTTATCCTGCCTGCAGTAGGCTGTATCTCGCCGAGGAGCATTCTAAGAAGCGTCGTCTTGCCAATTCCGTTGGCGCCGACTATGCAGATTCTCTCGCCCCTTTTGATGTCAAGATCCACATCGCAGAACAGTTCCCTTGCCCTCATTCCGTATCCAAAAGTCTTTGCCAGACCCTCTGCGAATATGACGTCCTTGCCGCTCTGGAAGTTCTCTCGGAAATTCAGTTTAAGCTTGTTTCCTGCGCCGTCAGGCCTGTCCATCAGCTCCATGGCGGCCAGTCTCTTCTCCCTTGAGGCTGCACGCTTTGCAAGCTTCTCCGTGCCCCTCTCCTTAAAGCGCCTGATCATGTCCTCCTGGCGCCTTACTTCGGCTTGCTGCTTCTCATATTTCCGCATCTCGGCTTCCCGCCTGACCCTGCGTTCCTCGGCGTAGAAGCTGTAGTTTCCTTCGTAAATGCTGAGCCTGTGGTTGTTCACCTCAAAGATTCTCGTCACCGTCTGGTCGAGGAAGTACCTGTCGTGGGATACGAGCACGATGGTTCCTTTGTAATTCTTAAGGTACTGCTCCAGCCACTTCAGCGTGCCGATGTCAAGGTGGTTTGTCGGCTCATCCAAAAATAGCAGATCCGGTTTCCTGAGCAGAAGACAGGCAAGCGCAAGCCTCGTCTTTTCGCCGCCGCTGAGCTGGGAAATCTTCTTGCTATAGGAGTCTTCCCCAAAGGCCATGCTGGCCAGGATCCCGGTCATCTCGCTCTTATATGAATAACCGCCTCTGTTTCTGAATTCCTCGTGAAGCTGGTCGTATCTGTCGAGGAGAACCAACGCTCTTTCCGGGTCGCTTTCACCGATCTCGCTCGCTTCTGCAAGCAGACTCTCCATCTCCCTTTCCATCTTCGGGAAATCCGAGAAGATTTCGTTCACCTCTTCAATTAAAGTGTTCTCGGATTCAAAGGCGCCGTCCTGCTTGAGATACCCGATCTTCGTATCTCCCGATATAAAGCAGTCTCCGCTGTCCGCTGCAAGCTCTCCCGTGAGCACGCGAAGAAGGGTAGTCTTGCCGGCTCCGTTTATGCCGATTATTCCTACCCGTTCACCTTTGTTGATGTGAAATGATACGTTCTCAAGAATCACATCCGTTCCGTATGCTTTTGTCAGATCCTTTGCAGATAGTATGATCAATGATCTATGTCCTTTTACAGTTTCAGATTCGGTATGGCGTCAAGGGTCAAATCGTCTCTTCCACCCTCCATGTACTTGTAGTAGGCGGCACATCCTATCATCGCCGCATTGTCGGTACAGAGAATTGGCGATGGATGATACAGCTCAATTCCATTTTTCCTGCAGGCCTGTCCGAGCATCTCGCGGAGCCTTGAATTGGCTGCTACGCCCCCTGCCATGACGACTTTATCCTTGCCAAGGCTTACGGCTGCATCCACGGTCTTCTTTACGATCACGTCCAAAACGGCCGCCTGGAATCCCGCTGCCACATCGGGCACGTTGATCTCTCTTCCTGCCTGCCTCTCGGAATTGACGTAGTTCAAAACGCCCGTCTTGATGCCGCTGAAGCTGAAGTCGAGACTGCCCTTCTCAAGGTAAACACGCTTAAACTGTACAGCTTCCGGATTCCCTTCCTTTGCGATCCTGTCTATGAGAGGACCTCCGGGATAGCCAAGCCCCAGCACCCTCGCCACCTTGTCATAGGCTTCACCAACCGCGTCGTCTCTCGTTCCGCCCAGCACATGGCAGCTGTTATATCCCGTCACCTCAACCAGTTCCGTATGACCTCCCGACACGACGAGTGCCATGAAAGGCGGCTCAAGATCCCTGTGCTCGATGTAGTTGGCGCTGATGTGCCCGAGAATATGGTGAACCCCTATGAGCGGTTTACCGGTCGCAAGGGCATAGGCTTTCGCAGTCGCAAGCCCTATCAGAAGGGCCCCCACAAGACCCGGCCCGTAGGTAACGCCTATCATATCTACATCTTCCATGGCAACACCGCTCTCTTCAAGGGCGCTGTCCACTACCGCATTCACGTTGTTCAGGTGATGCCTCGATGCGATCTCCGGCACCACGCCGCCGTATGCTTTGTGTATGTCTATCTGGGATGAGATTATATTTGACATTACATGTCTTCCGTCTGCCACAACTGCAGCAGCCGTCTCATCACAGCTCGATTCAATTGCAAGAGTTATCAGTTTACCGTCTAACATCGGTTCCTCCGGTCATTTTCGGTTCGGATGATGCTCACTTCTTGTTGTCCCTTTACGCCTCTTCATGGCGCCACATGATGAGCGCATCCTCGCCGTTGTTCTTGTAGTATTTCTTCCTGCGCCCCTCCACTTGAAAGCCCATCTTCTCGTAGAGGTTTATGGCCGCAGCGTTGGAAGGTCTGACTTCGAGAGTATGATGCTGAATGCCCTCTCTGCTGGTGTGATCTATGAGCACGGTCATGATCCCCATCCCCACGTGCATGCCCCTGTATTCGGGCAAAACGGCCACGTTTGTGATGTGCCCTTCGTCCACGATCCACCAAAGTCCTGCGTAGCCTGCAAGTTTTCCGCTCAGCTCCGCCACGATGTAAAAAGCGTGCGGGTTTTCGGTAAGCTCGAAGGCGATCGATTCCAGCGACCAGGGATCGGGAAAGCAGGCTTTCTCTATTTCAAAAATGCCTTCAGCATCGGAAGGCACTGCCTGTCTAATCAGAAGATCCGGCATGTCACTTACCTTCCGCCTTCCTGCTCTCGCGAAGCTTTCTTTCAGCCTCCGGTATCCTCATGTAATCCGGCTGCAGCTGGCTGTAGTCTACGCCGCCTTTTTCCTCAAAGGCTTTCGCCGCCAGCAACGCAACGGTGCTCGCATGCTGGTATCTTATGCTCTCAGGGGCAATGATATGGTTGACATTCCCTTTCTCCTCGATCTTCTCCCCATAGGCATCCGTCCCGTCGCCCAGCAAAACCGCCTCGCCCTTGCCGTCTATCAGTTCAGTGAACTCATCTATGGTATAGGGGCCTGCCTTTACAACAGGCTCCGGTTTGCCGCCCTTCAAAAGGTATGCACCTGCATACACCTGGCTTCTCCTCGCATCCAGCATAGGACAAATCACCCTGCCCTCTCCTGAAAATCCCTCCGCTCTCATGGCGAGCGCCTCCAGGCTCGACACCGGAACACAGGGAATTTTGAGAATCTGCGCGAGCGCCCTTGCAGATGACACACCGATTCGTATCCCTGTAAAGGAGCCTGGGCCCACGGAAACGCCGATTGCGGACAGCTCTCTAAGTTCCACACCGCTCTCCTCCAGCACCGTCTTCACCTGAGGCATGAGGTTTTGCAGGTGAGAAAACCTGTCGTCACCTTCAACCTGCGCCAGAATCTTTTCACCATCCGTTACCGCCACCGACGCATATGCTCCTGTTGTCTCTATGGCTAATATGTACATGTATATACTCTCTCTCCTTCAGCCTTCCCGTATTCGATCAGTATCCTGACTGCGTCCTCGGGGATCAGCTCTTCGATCAGATCCGCCCATTCAACGACGCTGACTCCGTCTCCGTAAAAATACTCTTCATATCCCAGCTCGAACATTTCGTCCTCGTCGGATACTCTGTACACATCAAAGTGATAGAGAGGCAATCTGCCTCCCCGGTATTCCTTAACGATTGTAAACGTGGGACTGGTTATGGTATCGCTTATCCCCAGGCCTTCCGCAATGGCCTTTGTGAGGGTTGTCTTGCCCGTCCCAAGGTCGCCTGTGAGTGCCACCACTGTTCCCCCGGTCAGCGTCTCAGCCAGCTTTTTACCGAAGGCCTTGGTCTCCTCCTCGTTCTTTATGTTAATGACTTCCTGTTTTCTCATCAGTTCATGTCCAGTCAGATATTATAAACTCTTAAGATACTCTATTTCCTCGCGTGTAAGCTTCCTGTAGTGCCCTGACATGAGCCTGCCCAGCCTGACATCGCCTATTGCCGTTCTCTCCAGAGACTGCACTCTGTTTCCTACAGCCGCAAACATTTTGCGAACCTGTCTGTTCTTGCCTTCGTGAATCTGTATCTCCACCACCGCGTGGCGCGGCATCTGCTTGAGCACCTTAACCCTTGCAGGGGACGTAACGTACCCACCTATATCGACGCCCTTTCGCAGCTTTGCAACTCTCTGATTGCTGAGAACACCCGCGACTGTAGCTACGTATGTCTTCCACACCTGATGCTTCGGATGGGTCAGAGAATAGGTAAGCTGCCCGTCGTTGGTCATAATCAGAAGGCCCGTGGTATTGTAGTCCAGCCTTCCAACGGGGAAAAGTCGTTCCGGTACGTCTTCAACAAGCTGGGCTACTGTCGCCCTGTCCTTGTCGTCGTCCATGGATGTGATGTATCCCAAAGGTTTGTTCACGGCCACGTAGACCTTTTTCTCGGCAGCTTCGACGGGTTTTCCGTTGACGGTGACCTTATCGCCGTCTTCCACCTGCACGCCCAGTTCTCTGACTACGATACCATTGACCTTGACGTTGCCGCATGAAATGAGCTCGTCGGCCTTGCGCCTGCTGCATATTCCTGCCTGTGCGATGTATTTGTTCAGTCTCATTATGGCCTTCCCTTCCACATATTCCGCTCAATTTTATCACAAAAAACAGGTCTTGAAAACCTTGCCATAAAATTACGTCAGGTGTACTATGTGACTGTAAAGCAGCGTGGTTAGGAGGCCCGAAATGAAACAGGAATTTGAACGATTGAAACTTCAGATAGATTCTCTCGCCATATTTGCGGAGATCAAGAAAGACAGCGTTATCACGGCTCTCAGAAAGCTTCTGGACGCGCTCTCTCATGACAGGGCAGCGGATGAGACGGTGGCCCTTTACAGCAAAGTCATTGAAGGGCTCTATCCAGTGTCCGCGAATCTCGGGGAATACATTACAAAGCTTGTTATCGAGGATGATAACTTCTACATCAAGGCAAAGGCTTCAGGCCGCCATATAACAGACACCGTGGAGAGAACTCTGCATCAGGAGCTCTCAGTGCTGCAGACCCTTGCCATGCTCAAATCCGAGACCATCACCGGTGCAATGGGATACGATGACTTCCTTCCTGCGTGGGAAAACGGGACTTCGGACATCGAATACGAATTTACAAAGAGGCTGAACACCATAAAGAAGACGGGCTACGGCATCTTCGCCAAGTTCAGCTTCTTCCGGCTGGAAAACGGCAAGATCGTTCCCATCAAGCATCCGGAATATCAAAGCCTGGATCAGCTTTTCGAGTACCACAGGGAACGCGATCTGATTATGCGAAATACGCAGGCCCTCATCGACGGAACCGGCTCGAGCAACGTGCTGCTCTACGGAGACGCAGGTACGGGAAAGAGTTCCACAATCAAAGCTGTGGCCGCTCACTTCGCACCGAAGGGTCTCAGGATAATCGAGGTTAAGAAGAATCAGCTCTATCAAATCCCCGGGATTATGGAAGAGCTTTCGTCGAATCCTCTGAAGTTCATACTCTTTATCGATGATCTCAGCTTCACGGGAAATGACGACAATTTCTCAGCGCTCAAGGCCACCCTCGAAGGAAGCATATCCGGCAAGGGAAGCAATGTTGCAATCTATGCGACCAGCAACAGGCGTCATCTTGTCAAGGAGTCCTTCACCGACCGCATAGGCAACGAACTTCACGCCAACGATACGCTTCAGGAGACTATGAGCCTTGCAGCAAGATTTGGCCTGACGATCACCTTCCAGAAGCCGTCTAAGGATGACTATCTGAGCATCGTCAGATCGCTGGCAACAGAGTACGGAATTGAAATGGATGAGAAGACGCTTTTCTCAAAGGCCGAGGCTTTCGCCATCCGCAAAAATGGCAGAAGCCCGAGAACTGCGAAACAGTTCATCGAGCTGCTAAAAATTGGTTTATAAATTGTGCACCCGGCCGCACCTGCGCTGGTTTTCAGCGCCCGCCTGTGGGTATGCACAAGGCCGCGCCATAGTCAGGTGGCCGGTCTTGCCAGATTGTTCCCTGCTTTGGTCACGCACGACCGTGCCCAGTTGCTCGCACTGTAGTCAGGTGGCCGGCGCAAACGTCAGCCCTCGTCACTTTTACACGCAAGCCGCTTCGCTTCTTCGATAAGCGGCTTTTTTTCATTGTGAATCCGCTCTTCAATCACCGCATTCAAAAGCCCGTCAAGTATCCTGCCCACTTCAGGCCCCTCAACACCGCACTCCCTGATGATGTCGTTGCCGTCAACGAGGAGATCCTTCAGTTTGAAGCACTCTTCTTCCGCCAGTATCTTTTCGAGCATAATCTTGATTTCGTCAAATCGCTGAATCAGTTCCGGAATCACGTGCCCTGTTGCCAGATTGTCCGCCCTTTTGATCTCCAGCAGTTCAAAGAGCACCTCCGGGCCGAACTTTCTCAGCCACTTCTTGAGAAGCTTCGGATCTTTGCGGAACAGAAGATCGTGATACTTTGTGAGGAGCGTGACTCTTTCGATTGTGAAGGAATCTGCTTTGAGACCTTTTAGAATCTCCTCCGTGTGCTCTGCGCTTACGGCAGGATGCCCGAAAAAGTGTCCGATTCCCTCTTCATCAATCGTGAATGTGTCCGGTTTGCCCACGTCATGGAGGAGTCCTGCAAGCCGCATGTACACTTTGTTCTCGTCCGTCACGCGGAGCGCCTGCATACACTTTATGCAGTGGGTCAGCACGTCATATTTATGATACGGATTCTGCTGGCCAAATCCGTCCATGGCTTCGATATGCGGAATCACTGCGCCGAGAATTCCCACATACCTGCTAATAGCGTCTCCTGCAAAAGGGGCAACAATCAATTTCTTGAGTTCTGAGAAAATCCGCTCCCTCGAAATGTTGACTAGCAAATTTTTGCAGGAAAACATGGCGGCTTCCGTAGTCTATTCTATTTCAAAGCCGAGCTGCCCTGCGAATCTTACAGCCCTCATGATCCGCAAAGGATCCTCTGTAAATCTCTTTTCAGGATCGCCAACCGCTCTGATTATACCTCGGCTTATATCCTTTGCACCACCAAAAGGGTCTGTCAGCCTGCCCGCAGAAGACAGTGCGATTGCGTTCATGGTAAAGTCCCTGCGTGCCAGGTCGTCTCTTACATCCTTTACGAACTCAACTTTGTCGGGATGTCTGAAGTCTCCATATTCCCCATCGCTTCTGAACGTAGTTATTTCAACGGGTATGCCTTCCCAAAGGAGCGTCACGGTCCCGTGTTTAAGACCCGTCTCAACTATCCTGTTTCCTGCAAACACGGCTTCGACTTCGTCCGGAGTCGCACTTGTTGTAACATCAATATCCCCGGCTTCACGTCCCATGATGGCATCGCGAACACAGCCGCCCACGAAATAGCCCTCATAGCCGGCTCGTTCAAGTTTCTTAATAACCTCACCCTCAGGAGAGATGATTAGCTGCATGATGTCCATATTCCTACGCTCCTTTTCACATTCCATTATACACCGCTGCTGCCATAAAAGCACAGCGCAACTGCAGTTTCCCTAAAACGAATGGTGACTCATACCATAATCGAGCACGAGTTGTGAAATATGGTAGTTTTTTACCATAGTTTAAATGACATTCACAGATATGGTAACATTCCCCGTATAATACCCCTTCTTTTCTACCATATTTCGCAAAGCAATTACTAATATGGTAAATTCCTTTCATTTATCTACCATTGAAGCTTGTGATTTTATCTTTATGGCAAATTTCTACCATATTTCAAAATTTACATACCGTTATGGTAAATAACTTGCGCACAGTATTCGAATCCAGCACGCAGCTACAATTATTTTCCATTTTACTTGCATTTTCTCCTCCGAAAATGTATAATTTTTCCAAACCGTTATTGATTACAAAAAGGAGGCGATGGATGGAACACCGCATACGCTCGGCAAGGGAC
>JAFTHD010000113.1 GCA_017457585.1 Bacillota bacterium
GCAGAAAATTCGGAGCCAGGGAGATGGCGGTGCTTTATGGATTTGCCCTTGTGGGGCATCAGATTGGAGCCTTTGCCAGTGCGTCTGTAGGAGGGCAATTTGTCAAGGCGGGTTTGGGATATGCACCGCTTTGGATTGTAAACTTGATTCTTGCGGCGATTGCGGCAGCAGCAAGCTATCGTATCCGAGAAGGAAAAGAATGAAGAGGAGAGATAACTGATGGCAACCTTTGATGATTTCATGAAGCTGGATATCCGAGTGGGGACGATTACAGAGGCAAAGGTCTTTGAAAAAGCAAGAAAGCCCGCTTACCAACTGAAGGTGGATTTCGGAGCGGGAATCGGAGAGAAGAAGTCCTCGGCTCAGATTACCGAACATTACAAGCCAGAGGAACTAATCGGCAAACAGGTGCTGG
Organism: Bacillota bacterium; assembly: GCA_017457585.1. The sequence continues at coordinate 416 of JAFTHD010000113.1, forward strand.
CGGTAGTGAATTTCCCGCCGAGACAGATTGCGGACTTTATGTCGCAGGTGTTGGTACTCGGAACATATAGTGAAGGCGGGGTTGTATTAATTGCACCGGACAAAGCAGTGCAGAATGGAGATAAGCTGGGGTAACAGCACACAGCACTACGAGGCGAGCAAAATGTACGCACAGGCAGCGATAAAACCGAATACCTTACTCCGTAACGGTGCATACGGCATCGTTATGAGGGGTGTGCAAAAATGCACACGGGGGTGTTCATCGTTAAGGGGTAGAAAAAGACTGCCGTTATGTTGTATCAAATTAGACACGGCAACAGATCCTTGTTGTGGAACAGGTGGATTCTTGCTTGCAGCCTATGAGCATATGCGCAAGCAGAGTAAGGATGTGGAGAAGCAGAAGTTCCTGAAGAATAATGCTCTTTACGGAGCAGATAATACTTCCTTGGTTGTTACGCTGGCATCCATGAACCTGTATTTACATGATATCGGCGTGAATAAGAGCCCGATTGCATATAAGGATTCTCTGATTGAGACTACGGATGATCTTTACCAAGTGGTTATGACCAATCCGCCATTCGGTACACGTCCGCAGGGTAGTGTGGAGGTATCTGCAAACAGACCTGAATTTATCAAGACCACGGATAATCAGGTTAATTTCCTGCAGCATATCATGTCTATCATAAAGACCGGCGGAAGAGTAGGTGTAGTTCTACCAGATAGTGTATTGACTGACGCTGGCGCTACTGCAAAGGTGAGGGAAAAGCTGATGAAGGATTATAACCTTCATACGATCCTCCGCCTTCCTACGGGAATCTTCTATGCCAATGGCGTTAAGACAAACGTGCTCTTTTTTGAGAAGGGTGAACCGACAAAGGATATCTGGGTATACGATTACCGTACAGGCGTTAAGCATACGATGGCGACAAAGCCGATGACAAGGGATCATCTGCAGGAATTTGTAGATTGCTATTGCTCCGGTCATTTGCAGGATCGTACTGAGACCTATGATGCTGAGGCCAATCCTAATGGAAGATGGCGTAGATTTTCAGAGGAAGATGTTAAGGGTCGTGAAGATCTTAACTTCAAATGGATCGACTTCACAGAAGAAGATGATCGTTCCATCGGAGAAATCCTTGATGAGATGCAAGAGGAAGCAGATGGCATTACTGCAGCTGTTGCTCAGTTGAAAGAATTGCTGGGAGGGATTGAGCTTTGATTGATACGCAAGCAGTGAAGAATAAAATCCTCAATCTCGCGATGAGAGGACAACTGACTGAGCAGTTGCCGGAAGATGAATCCGCAGAA
>JAFTHD010000114.1 GCA_017457585.1 Bacillota bacterium
AGAGGTCAGTTTCGAGGACAGCCAGTACGGACAGATCGTGCGCGCTGCCTTTGAAGAATACATGAACATGCGCCAGGACGTTTACGGAAGCAGGGAGAAGAACCTTTGCCTCATGGATATGGCCTGCATAGGCGCCAAGTACCTGAAGAAGCACGGCAAGGTAGACAACCTGGACGAGTCCGAGGAAATCAATGCCTGCAGCATCAAGGTCAAGGCGAAGATCGACGGCAAAGAAGAGGATTGGCTTGTGATGTTCAAAAATGAAACACACAACCACCCTACCGAAATCGAACCTTTCGGCGGCGCTGCAACCTGCCTTGGCGGTGCAATCAGAGACCCGCTTTCGGGCAGAGTGTACGTATATCAGGCGATGAGAGTGACCGGTGCGGCAGACCCGAGAGTTCCGGTTGAAGACACGATAAAGGGCAAGCTTCCGCAGAGGAAGATTACCCAGACGGCTGCTGCCGGATACAGTTCCTACGGCAACCAGATCGGTCTTGCCACAGGTCTTGTGGACGAAGTTTACCACGAGAATTACGTGGCAAAGAGAATGGAGATAGGCGCAGTCGTAGGTGCTGCTCCTGCAGACCACGTTATCAGACAGGTACCTGCAAAGGGTGACCGAATCATTCTCGTAGGCGGCAGAACGGGACGTGACGGATGCGGCGGTGCGACAGGTTCGTCAAAGGAGCACACGGAGGATTCCATCAACACCTGCGGAGCAGAGGTACAGAAGGGAAATCCGCCTGTTGAGAGAAATATACAGAGACTTTTCAGAAGAAAGGAAGTTGCGGTTCTGATCAAGAGGTGCAACGACTTTGGCGCAGGCGGCGTGTCGGTCGCAATCGGTGAACTGGCAGACGGTCTCGACATCAACCTGGATCTCGTCAAGAAGAAGTACGAAGGACTTGACGGAACGGAGCTGGCAATCTCCGAGTCTCAGGAAAGAATGGCAGTCGTAGTGGATGAGGACAAAGTGGACGAGTTCATCGGCTACGCAGACGAAGAAAACCTGGAAGCTACGGTCGTAGCTGCAGTTACAGATACCAACAGAGTAAGGATGTTCTGGAGGGAGAAGTGCATACTCGACCTTTCCAGAGACTTCCTGAACACCAACGGCGCGCAGCAGTTTGCAAAGGCTGCCGCCACAAACGAAAACCTGAAGAGCCTTGAGATTCTGGACATCTTCAGAGAGACGAAGACGAAGGAAGAGCTCCTTGTAGACCTGAACTGCTGCAGCAAGAAGGGCCTCATCGAGAGATTCGACTCTACCATCGGTGCGGGAACGGTGCTCATGCCTCTCGGCGGCAAGTACCAGCTTTCGCCGGCAGCAGGAATGGCTGCAAAGCTTCCTGTAGTCGAGGGAGATACCGAGACTGCGACGATCATGACATACGGATTTGACCCTGAACTTTCCACGAAGAGCCCGTTCCACGGCGCTTTCTATGCGGTAATCGATTCGGTTGCAAAGATTGCAGCTCTGGGCGGAGACTATCGCAAGATCAGGCTCACCTTCCAGGAATACTTTGAGAGGCTGGGAACGAGCCCGGAGAGATGGGGCAAGCCGATGGCATCGCTTTTGGGAGCGCTCAAGGTGCAGAAGGAACTTGAGATTCCTTCAATAGGCGGTAAGGACTCCATGTCCGGAACCTTCATGGACATCGACGTTCCGCCTACCCTCACATCCTTTGCCATCACGACGGTCGATGCGGCAGAGGTCATATCGACGGAATTTAAGAATACGGACAGCACCCTGGCAGTCCTCTCCGCACCTGTGGATAAGGACGGAATCATAGACTTTGAGGTATTCCGTGCCAACCTTCTGAAGGTGAGAGAGCTGGCGGAAGCAGGCAAGATTCTGGCAGCCAATACGGTAGGCAGAGGCGGCCTGTACATGGCGCTGGTTAAGATGGCTGTGGGCAACGGCATCGGTGCAGAGATCAGTGCGACGGGAGATATCCTGGCGCCGGCATACGGCAGCATCGTTCTTGAGCTCCCGGCAGGAGAGGATGCAGCAGCCCTTCTGGGCGGCTCTGCATACGAGATCATAGGAAACACGTCTGCAGGCGGTCACCTGAATATTAACGGCGAATCGGAGGATGTGGCTGCCATCATCGTCAAGTGGCAGGATCCTCTCGAAGGGGTATTCCCTGTAAGAACGAAGGAATAC
>JAFTHD010000115.1 GCA_017457585.1 Bacillota bacterium
ACACTATGAAGTTTTCAATATGCGCGCCGCGACTTCCGTCGCGAACTATTTAAGTATACTGCCACACTTTCATCTTGTCAACAACTTTTTTCACTTTTTTCTTCCGTTTTTCATCGGAATCCCTTTGAAAAAAGAGGCTGACTTCTTGCGACAGCGTTGTAATATTACCACCGCGCTTTCTCTCTTGTCAACCTCTTTTTTTATGTTTTTGCATGTTTTTAATTGGACTTACTTTGTACTTTTTGGGGTGTTTATTCTAATAACGGACTTATCTCCACCTTGTGTCCTTGTGATGGAATATTTTGCTCCCATTCTATCCACTATATATCGAGAGTTAATCGGATGCTCCGTTATCATGAGCGGGATGTCATCTTTGAGCTCTTGTCTTGTCTCATAGGAATCACAGGCAGGAATCGCCCCCAAATCCTCAATCGCTTTTCGGCCCTGGCTATTATAGATGTTCAGTCCGGAGTCGGCGAAAACCTTTACTCCCGCTCTGACAAATCTCTCTATCCACCCAAGGTTTCCTATAATGATTCCCGTATGCTTTACTGCATTTACGATCTCGGAAAAGTTGCTCTCTATATATTCATCCAGCACGCCTTTGCTCACGGAATCAATATACGGAATCATTCCATCATTTTGGGTATCAGCACTGCTCTTCATATAATCCATAAGCGCCACTCTGTTCCAATCAACGCTGCGCACGTGGCTGAAACATTCCTCTTCATCCGTTATACACGCCTGCACTTTGCCGAGAACGTCTCCTGTTGCTGCGCACCGCGACCTTTTGAATGCTCTTGCTCTCGACTGATCCATCAGCTTGACCGCTTCTCTCCTGAGACCGTTTACCACCGACTTTGGAATGCTCACATTCGTTCCGATTCTTATGCGAATTCTTTTGGCCTCATACACGGTACCGCCCAGTTTGACGAGTTGTTCTCTTACGTGATCTTCGGAAGCCGGCATCCTATCCGCCGCTTCAAGAGCGTTGTCACCCTTCACCGTTACCTTATCACTTCCGCATGCCATGGTCAGAACCGGCACTCTTCCTTCAAATCCCGTAAAATCGAAGGTTACCCCTGTTTTTCGCGAAAAATCGTCAGCAAATGATTTTCTCGCCCTTTCATAAAGTTCCGCCGAAGTCACCTTGAAGATACGGTCTCCCGGGCTTACGCGCTCCTTGATATCTCCAATTCGCAAGGCATTTTTGCCAATTTTCTTCCTATATGTTACTACGTTTCCTGCCGGCTTGTGGCCTGCCGCCTCATCGCCAGGTCGTATCTCAACGCCATCACCGATAACAATATCCTCCCCGTTTTTTAGGGAGATGTCGATGAGGGTGCTTCCTTTCTTCGAAGAAGTTACCTGACCCACATGTATGCCCATATTCTTGGGAGACGAACCACTCAGCAAGTTTTCACCAGGATTTCCGAATAGATACCCTGATGTAAATCCGCCCCTGTTGAAAATCTGCGCAAGGTCTCTCCGATCTTCATCGGTTACACTGACCGTCCCTGTCTCGGCATACTGATCGAGATATTTCCTATATATAGATGTAACGATTGCCACGTACTCGGCGGATTTTAACCTGCCCTCAATCTTCAGAGAATCCACACCGGCCTCGGTAAGCTGCGGAATGTAATCAATCGTACACAGATCTTTCGGGCTCAAAAGGTATGACGTTCGTCCTTTATCATCGGTATACGGAAGTCTGCACGGCTGGGCACACATTCCCCTGTTGCCGCTTCGGCCGTTTACGCCGCCGATAAGCCTGCTCATCTGGCATTGGCCGGAGTAACACATGCAAAGGGCGCCGTGGGCGAACACTTCGATTTGTATGCTTTCAGCTTCTGGCTTCAAGATTTGTATACTTTCAGCTTGCGGCTTCAAGATCTTCACACTTTCAGCTTCTGGCTTCAAGATCTGTATGCTTTCAGCTTCGGGGTTTGCCGATGATATGGTGTCATGACACGCCTCTGCCAGCACCCGTATCTCTTCCAGGCTCAGCTCCCTTGCCGGCACAATACGGCTGTAGCCAAGCTCTCTTACGGCATCCAGCGCGTATTTATTATATACAGTCGCCTGGGTCGACAAATGCATGGGCATGTCGGGCAAATACTGATGAATGAGTCTCCCCAGTCCAAGGTCCTGAATGATTAGCCCATCCACACCTATGGTATAGAGAAAATGCGCATAAGAAAAAGCCTTAAACAGTTCGTCATCCCTGACGAGTGTGTTTAAGGTTACGTAAAGCTTCACATTTCTAAGATGTGCGTACTCCACAGCCTCTTTCATCTCTTCGTCGCCAAAGTTGTCTGCACGCATGCGGGCGTTAAAAAGGGACCCACCCATGTAGACTGCGTCTGCCCCATTGAGGACAGCCGCGCGAAGCTGTGAGAATCCGCCGGCCGGAGCCAAAAGCTCCGGCACAGAACGCTTCTTCATATCTTTTCCTCTTATATAATTTGCCCTTATCCGACGCTTTCAGCGCTGCAACATATGCCTTTTTTCAAAGTTTCACGTATTACCGCATTGCTTTCCACAGCAGCAGGCTGAACCATGGCTACGCTTATTTTTTCTTCCAGGAGCTCTTCAGACCAACAATCTTGTTGAACACCTTCTCCTCATCCGTTGTCAACTTGCTATCTGCAATGTAATAGCCCTTGCGGAAGAACTGGAACCTTTCTCCTGCCTTTGCATCTCCCAGCGACGGTTCTGCATAAGCGATAGTCTCAACGAGGGATTCTGGATTCATGATCTGGTTTCCTTCTTCGTCGTCTATCATCAGATAATCGTAGTTCCTTATCCTGATCTTAACTGCTGTCTTGGCATCAACCCAGTGAATCGTACCCTTCACCTTGCGGCCTTCGAATCCGTTGCCGCTCTTGGTTTCAGGGTCATATGTGCAGAGCAGCTCCTTAATTGAGCCGTCTTCATTTTTTACAACTTCATTGCAGGTGATGAAATAAGCACCTTTGAACCTTACTTCATTTCCCGGGAAGAGTCTGAAATACTTTTTAACCGGCACTTCCATAAAGTCATCGCCGTCAACGTAGAGTTCTCTGCTGAATGGAACCTGTCTGTTTCCCAGTTCAGGAACCTCCCTGCTGTTCTCAATCTCCATCATCTCGCTCTGGTCTTCCGGGTAGTTGGTGATGATGACTTTAATAGGGTTTTCTACCACGTTTCTGTTCTCGACCTTCGTCTTAAGATCATCCCTTACACAGGCATCCAGAAGATCCGCTTCAACCGTGCTGTTTGCCTTGGCAACGCCGATTCTCTCGCAGAAGTCTCTTACTGCCTCAGGCGTATAGCCCCTCCTTCTGATTCCTGCTATGGTCGGCATCCTCGGATCGTCCCAGCCGTCAACGTCCCCATCGTCAACCAGCGCCTTCAGCTTTCTCTTGCTCATGACTGTATTCGTCAGGTTCAGCCTTGCAAACTCGATCTGCCTCGGCGGCTTATCCCACTTGCCTACTGCCTCGAGAACCCAGTCGTAAAGAGGTCTGTGATCCTCAAATTCCAGGGTGCAAATGGAGTGAGTAATTTTCTCAATAGCGTCCTCAATAGGATGAGCAAAATCGTACATCGGATAGATGCACCATTTGTCACCCGTATTATGATGTGTTGCGTGCGCGATCCTGTAGATAATCGGGTCTCTCATGTTGATGTTAGGCGACGCCATATCTATCTTTGCACGAAGAACCTTCTCGCCGTCGTCATATTTGCCTTCCTTCATCTCTTCAAAGAGTTTCAGGTTCTCCTCAACGCTTCTGTTTCTGTACGGGCTCTCGATTCCCGGCTCTTTTAACGTGCCCCTGTACTCCTTTATCTGTTCCGGTGTCAGATCACAGACGTAAGCCTTCCCGTCCTTAATGAGCTTCACCGCACACTCGTACATCTCGTCGAAATAATCGGAGGCCCACAGTCTCTTTTCCCACTGGAATCCCAGCCACCTAACGTCTTCCTCTATGGAGTTGACATACTCCATATCCTCTTTCACAGGGTTTGTGTCATCGTACCTGAGATTGCACTTGCCGTTATACTTTGCAGCAGTCGTAAAATTGAGGCATATGGACTTGGCATGTCCTATGTGAAGATAACCGTTCGGTTCAGGCGGAAATCTCGTCAAAATATCCTGATAGCAGTTCTGTTCTTCCAGATCCTTATCTATCGCATTGTGAATAAAGTTGGTGTTTTCGAATACTTCGGCCATGTCTGCCCTCCTCATCTTACTGTTTCACCTATATATTTGTGCAATAACTTATACGGGTGATACGAAAGCTTCATCTCTCTGAGATTTTCAAGCCCCATATCCTCTTCCCTATTAATGAATCTTGCCCGCTCCTTTGCCTTCTCGCAAAAAGTGCTGAGAACCAGCTGGTATAGTCCTCTGTAGTTTGTATTGGCCTTCTCAATGTGCTCCACGATGGTATCCTTGCCGAACCAGCCGCCAAACGCCATGGCTTCAATCTTGCCATCAATCCTTATGACGCACCCGAGCATATCCAGGGTGTCGGCGTTCCTGAGAAGATCCACCATAGCTTCCTCTTCCATGAGCAGGAATCTCATTTCCTCCGGTGGAATGTTCTTGCGACCGTTAAACTCCGCTATGAATGCCATGATTTCATCGGTCATTTCCGGCCTGATATCTTCGATCTCATACTGGTAGTTTTTCAGGAAATAATTTAGGTGATTCTTCTTGCCGTGGAGATTCCTACCTCTGAACTTGGAAAGTCTGTCGGTTTCGTATATATAGTCGAAGTTTGGTCTGTCTTCTCTAAATTCCATAAATGGCGCCGCCTGCCTCATCATATCGAGCATGTGCTCCGGCACCAGCCTTATGGTGAACGGATGGCCGGCTCTTTCGAACTTTTCCCTTGCCAGCCTTATGGTCTCCTCCAGGCTTGCAGGGTCATACTCTCCGGTTCTCGTCATCGGCGCCATCATAAAATGGGTTTCCTGCCCCGACTCAAGTTCCAGGTGACTCAGGCCCTCAATACAAAGGTAGTCGCCGATGATCTCCCACGAAAACTTGTTTATGTCACGCCACATATACAGAGATGAAAAGGACGATGCCGAGCATTCATACTCGTAACTTTCAAAGAAATCCCTCAGAGGTTCTCTGTCTTCCGCAGCGATTGGATTCTCAAAAATAAGCATAACTTAATCGCAAAGCCCCCAACTTTTTATCTCTTCGATCTTGCCATAATAAGTCATGTCCCTGTGAATCGGTGTAATCGTGGCATATCCTTCCTGATCTGCAATAACGTCCAGCGTATCCGGCAATCCCTCGTACATGAGCGGTGCTCCGCTGTAGGTGTAGTCAATTTCCGTCTTTGCCGCTTCTTCCGGCGAGATATCCTCGTCGTAGTCCCGCTCGCCGATAACGGTATATTTCACGCCCTTGACCTGTTCTGCCGGTATGTTTGGAACGTTTATGTTAAGCACCATATCAGGTGTCATCTTCCCTTCCGATCCGGTTACAGCTCTTACTGCCAGCTTCTTCGCGTACTCGAAGTACTCCGCCTGGTGGCTGCCTACTGATACGGCCACCGCCGGCACTCCGCAAACGGTCCCCTCAATTGCCGCAGAAACCGTCCCCGAATAAAGGGTGTCCGTTCCAAGGTTGCTGCCATGGTTGATTCCTGCAAAGACCATGTCGATCTTGATTCCCCGCGCCCTCAGAATCCTGTATCCGATTTTGACGCAGTCTGCCGGCGTTCCCGTCATGGCAAATGCCGCAACAGCATTCTCAAAATCCACCTGGCTTGCGTGTATAGACCTGCCCGTGGTGATGGCGTGGCTGAAGGCACTTCTCTGTCCGTCGGGCGCACAGACATAAACGTCCGCCACCTCTGACAGAGCCTCCACCAGTTCCTTTATACCCCGGGCATTGATTCCGTCGTCATTTGATACAAGTATATTCATGAATATTCCTTAGTTATTATCGTTATTTCTGTCCTTTTATCTATCGCCTGCGATTTGCTCATATCCTGCAAATTCACCCGCATATTATAACACAAAAGTCCGCCATCTGCGGACTAATATGCGCTAATCTCCCAAAACTTTGCCGATGGAATCGTGAATAACCAAAGTCGCTTCTCCATCCGCCTGAGTACTGGTCTTGTTTATGAGTATGAGGTCCTTTCCCCTGAAGTAATGAATGAGTCCTGCTGCCGGATAAACCACCAGGGATGTGCCGCCGACTATGAGGGTATCCGCTTCAGCGATTGCATCCACCGCACCTCTTATTACGGAATCATCCAGAGGTTCCTCGTACAGAACCACGTCCGGCTTAATGATGCCGCCACATACAGGGCACTTGGGCACTCCCCTCTCACAGTTCTTCTCGTCCATTATGAACTCCAGATCGTAAAATTTGCCGCAGTCCATACAGTTGTTTCTGAGGGTAGAGCCGTGCAGCTCGTACACCTTCTTGTTTCCTGCTTTCTGGTGAAGCCCGTCTATATTCTGGGTAACGATTCCCGTAAGCTTCCCTTCTTCTTCAAGCTTTGCAAGGGCCAGGTGAGCCTTGTTAGGCTCGGCGTCGGTATATATGAGATTCTTCTTGTAGTAGTCGAAGAAAACTTCCGTATTCCTCTCAAAGAAGCTTCTGCTCAGCATGGTCTCAGGGGAATGTCCGTATTCGTTCATCGCATGATACAGTCCCGATTCCGATCTGAAATCAGGGATGTTGCTCTCGGTTGAGACTCCCGCTCCGCCGAAGAACACCACCTTTTTGCTTCTTTCCAGTATTTCTTTAACTCGTGCATCCATGGCGCGCCTCCTGTACAAATGAAAAAAACTGTCTAAACTCTTGGCAGAAATTCTATTAAGTGCTTGCGGTACCGCATGGGAACGAAGTTCCGCTGGCACCTTGGGTTTGTTCGCTCCTTGATGGCGATATTATCAAAGTAGTCCTGCCACAACCGCTGATAATCCTTTTCTTCTGAGGAATAATCCGGAATATCCACCGCATCAAAATCTGAAATATACCATTCTTTTTGATATGCGATAAGGGCTTTTCCCCGACCTACATCGTGAATGATAAAGGGCTGATTCTTGAATCTGTCCGTAAAGTGGTGCCAGAGCAGTTCCGTCACATCGTGATCCGGCTCTATCTGTCCGTACATCACTCCGCTCTTCAGCTCTGAAAACCTGACGAACTGGCACATCTTTTCCTTCTCTGTCCCTATCTTCTGAACGACAGAAAGAAGACCTGCAACGGTGTCATCTCCGTGCATGAGGGTTACCTTCGGTCCGACCCTGAATCCGAGAACCGCGAATCTCAAGATCATCATCTCTTTGCCCGGAACGCTTGACAGAAACACCTTGTACATGCACCTGACGGCGTAATGGGAGATTTTCTCCTCCATAGCGTTATATACGCGTTCCGCCTTATCCGCTTCCGTCTCAACGGTCATGTAGTTTCCCAGCATGTTCATCTGATAGTTCTCTTTTGTGAATATGCCGGAAGCCTTCTCCGTGTAGTAGTGGTGATACACGCATGTGAGCAGTCCTTCAAAGCTTCCATCGTAGAGGTAATCCATCATATCACCCCCGATTCGGACAGCTTCTCCATGGCAGCTCCCTGCTCCAGGAGTTTCCAGTTGTTGTCGAACATGGACATCTGAAGTCCGTTTTCAAGTCCCAAGATAGCCCCTCGTATTTTCTCCGGCAGGAAGGGAACATCACCGTAATACCTGCCCCTGCAGGTGAGAAAGTACTTGGCACGCTTCATGACGACACCCATCTTTTTCAGTTCATCGAAGCCTACCTGGCTGACCTTGCGCGCCCTGACGATCCGCTTGGCTGAAGTTGCCCCGATGCCGGGAATCTTGAGAAGATCCTCATAGGAAGCTCTGTTTATCTCTATCGGAAATCTGTCCAGATTCCTTATGGCCCAGGACACCTTCGGATCCATAGCCGGGTCAAGATTCTGCTCCCCGGAAGAGAAAAGATCGCTTGCTGTGAACCCGTAAAATCGCAGAAGCCAGTCTGCCTGATAGATTCGGTGCTCACGCTCTAAAGGTGGAGCTGAGGCTGCGTCGGGAAGAAGGCCTGACGTAACGACCGGAATATAGGCTGAGTAATATACCCTCTTCATCTTGAAGGTCCTGTACAGATTCTCACTGGTCGTCAGAATACTTGCATCGGTCTCTTTGCCCGCACCTATTATCATCTGTGTGGTCTGCCCTGCCGGCGCAAATGCACTGCCATCCCGCTTCTTCCTGTAAACCTGAGGCAGATTCCCAGAGTCTCCCACCGCCTTAAGCCCTACGAAATTCTCCGGCACGTTCATCCTCTGCCCCTTGAACATGGTCCCGGCCCCTACAAGAGAACCCCGCTCTATGAGTGTATTCGTAATCTGTTTCATAGGCGTGAAAATCTGCTTCGGCTTCTTCTGAGGTGCAAAGGTTCTCAGGCTCTCTGCGTTTGGCATCTCGATGTTCACGCTGAGCCTGTCCGCCACAAGTCCGATTTCGTGGAGCAGCTCCGGGGAAACACCCGGTATGATCTTCGCATGGATGTACCCGGAAAACTGATACTCATACCTGAGTATGGATATCGCCTTCAGGATTCTCTCCGCAGTGTAATCCGGTGAGATTTCAACGGCAGAGCTTAAGAACAGCCCCTCTATGTAATTCCTTCTGTAGAACTCAATGGTCAGCTTTGCCAGTTCCTCCGGCTCAAAGCTTGCCCTCGGAAAATCGTTGTCACGTCTGTTCACACAGTAGGCACAGTTGTACTCGCACTTATTGGTAAAGAGCACCTTCAAAAGTGAAATGCACCTACCGTCTGCGGACCAGGAATGACACAGTCCTGCAGCGGTTGCGCTGCCGATCGCACCGCTATTGCTCCTGCCTACACCGCTGCTGGAGCAGGAAACGTCGTACTTTGCGCTGTCGGCAAGAATCTTCAGTTTCTCCATGATCGCATTCATTGAAGTCGCCATGATATACCTCCGGTAAAGGAATTATATCATGGCGAGAACGAATGTTCAAGAACGGATGTTTACTCGGGCGCCCCTTCTGGTCTTACGGCTTATCCCGCAATTTGTCTTCTGCCGGCAGTCCCGGCAGTTACGATATTTTATTCAGCTTTCGGACATTTCGCCGCCTCTGCTCCGGCTATACGCTTCCGCAGCGGCGCTCCTTCGTCCTGTTCATATGACGCTCCATGGCCTGTGCTCCCGACTTGACATCTCCGTCAACGAAAGCCTTAAAAATCGCCCTGTGCTCCTCCAGCACCTGCTGAAGATAGTCGTCATCGTATACGGAATCCGCGTTCTTAAACTTAACGATATTCTGATATGATGTGAGCAGCTTCTGTAGCTGTCTGTTGCCTGAGGCTTCGTAGATCACCTGATGAAATCCCGTGTTGATGGTGAGCATCTTGTCTATGTCGTTTCGCAGTGTATAGAACTCCATAAACTCAAAGGTTTCTTCCAGTCTGTCCATCTGATCTTCGTCTATGCGCTCGATGGCCCACTTGACGGCCTGAATTTCACAGATCTTTCTGAGCTCGAACAGGTCCTGGTAATCCTGATCGCTCATTCCGACTACGAAGGCGCCTCTGTTTAATATCATCTCAACGAGGCCGTCGGCTTCAAGCTGTTTTAGGGCTTCCCTTACAGGCGTCCTGCTGATCTGATACCTGCTGCAAAGCTCCTGTTCCGTA
>JAFTHD010000116.1 GCA_017457585.1 Bacillota bacterium
GACCTTACAAGGGCTTCCATCCCCTTCGACAAGGAGAGAAGCGGATTTGTTCTCGGTGAGGGAAGCGCTGTACTGGTGCTTGAGGAATACGAACACGCCAAGGCAAGAGGCGCAAAGATTTACGGAGAGGTAATCGGATACGGAGCATCTTCCGATGCTTATCACATCACAATGCCTGAACCTGAAGGAGAAGGTGCAGCAAGGTGCATGAACCTGGCTCTCGAAGAAGCTGGAATCGCACCGGAAGAAATCAGCTACATAAATGCCCACGGTACCAGCACTCCGTACAACGATAAGTTCGAGACGGCAGCAGTTAAGAAGGTATTCGGTGAGGATACAAAGGTTCCGATGAGCTCAACAAAGAGCATGACCGGTCATCTGCTGGGCGGCGCTGGCGGCCTGGAGGCTGTTATCTGTGCCAAGGCTATCGAAGACGGATTCATTCCGCCAACAGTAGGCCTGAAAAACCCTGACCCTGAGCTGGATTTGGACTACGTTCCAAACGAAGGCAGAGATGCGGATCTCAAGTACGTCATGTCCAACTCACTGGGATTTGGCGGACACAACGGCTCGCTCATAATCAGCAAGTACGAGGAGTAGGTGCTTGTACCGTCCTGCATAAAAAGCGGGAAGGACAAGCAGAAAGGATAATGAAATGCTTTTAAACAAAGATCAGATAAAGGAGATCATTCCGCACAGAGAACCGTTCATACTCGTAGACGAAGTAGAGGAGATGGTTCCAGGGGAATCCATCGTTGCAAAGAAGTACGTAACGGAAGACGAGTACTATTTTAAGGGACACTTCCCCGGAAATCCAATCATGCCGGGCGTTCTCCAGGTGGAGTCGCTGGCACAGGCAGGCGCGGTTGCCGTTCTCAGCATGCCGGAAAACAGAGGCAAGCTGGCCGTATTTGCATCCATCAAGAACGCAAAGTTCAAGAGAATCGTAAGGCCGGGAGATGTTCTCACTCTCGACGTGAAGCTTGAGAGAATGCGATCCTCATCAGGCACGGGAATCTGCGAGGCGAGGGTTGACGGAGATCTGGCCTGCAAGTGCGAGATCATGTTCGCCTTTGCGCCACAGGAAAAATAAAGCTGCATCATCTTCATTGACGGAGGCAGACATTGGATAAGGTTATCAGGGAAATAAACAGCATACTGGTCAATATTTTTAACCTGATCGAGAAACTTGAAGAGGAATCCATACAGGGTTCCTCTTTCCAAAATGTGTCCATTACGGAAGTGCACACCCTTGAAGCGATCGGCGGCGGAAGACCCAGAACCATGACCCACGTTGCGAATATTCTTGGAATAAGCGTAAGCACACTTACGACAGCCGTTGGCAAGCTTGTGAAAAAGGGTTACGTGGTAAGGTCGAGAGATGAGGAAGACGGGAGAATCGTCCGCATTGCCCTGACGGAGGAAGGTCGCAAAATACTGGAGAGTCACCAGGCGTTTCACAGGGAAATGGTAGGGCAGGCCGTGTAGGACATGAGCTACAACGAGAAGCGCAGGCTACTTGAGTCGTTAGAGGGAATCGACAGATACCTTATGGCAAAGGCGGCAGGCTACGAAAGGCTTGGACCTCTCAAAATGGAGCCTTTGCAGATAGGACAGCACACGCTGCAGGTGCCCATCGTTCAGGCTGGGATGAGCATCGGTGTTGCAGGGGAGAGGCTTGCCTCGGAAGTTGCCATAAACGGGGGACTTGGCCTTATCGCACTGACCGACATAGGATATAGAGAACCGGACTTCGAAAAGGATCCGGTTGCCGCAAACAAGCGAGCCATAGCAAAGCAGGTAGGCGGCGCGGCGGATCGTTTAAAGGAAGCAGGTGGCGGAGGCCTCATCGGCGTCAATGTGCTGTGGAATACGGAGCATGCTCCCGAGTATGTGCAGGAAGCCGTAAAGAGCGGTGCGCAGGTGGTTGTCACCAGTGCGGGTATGCCGAGGGATCTACCCAAGTATTGCACGGGAAAGAACGTTGCCCTCGTCCCTACGGTATCCACAAAGCGAGGCGTATCCACCATAGTAAAGACATGGTCGAGACGGTACAACAGGGTGCCCGACGCCTTCATATTGCAATTGCCAAACGCAGCAGGACTCTTAGGATTTAGAGAAGAGCAGCTTGACTTTGCAGTCAGGGACAGCAACATGGCGATAGCAGAAATAAAGGGAGCGCTTGGTAAGTTGGAACACTGTCCTCTGATCGTGGGCGGCAGCATCTTCGACAAGAACGACGCGGAACTCTTGTACAGGTGTGGAGCGGATGCATTCCTTCTTGGGAGCCGGTTCGTTGCGACGGAAGAATGCGATGCACCGGATTCCTACAAGCAACTGTTTATCAGGAGTACTTCAGATGATGTTATAGTCGTAGGAAGCCCTATGAATGCCATGGTCAGGGTGATGAAAAATGATTTTTCCAGATCCCTTGCGGAATCCGGAAGGACGGATTACGACATCTTTAAGGCTGTAAGGGACGGCGTTTGCGGCGATTACGAAAACGGGCTGATTTTCTGCGGCGAAAATCCCGACAGGATAACGGGAATAGAGACGGTGAAGGAAGTTTTCAGGAGCTTCACAAGATAGGCGGGAGCATAATGCTGAACATTTACTATGGGAACGAGAGTATAGATAAAGAGAGATTCATCTTTGAAAAGATAGCGGAGAAGGGAGGCAGGACTCTAATCATCGTGCCGGATCAGTTTTCGGCACAGACGGAGCGGAATGCCTTCTTTTATCTTGGGAAGAAGTCGCTGATGGATCTGATGGTGCTGGATTTTGACAGGCTTGGGAAGAAGGCTATAAACGCAGCAGGCGTGCCGGTGCCGCAGCTTATAGACAAGTATGGAAGGCACATGCTCCTCACGGAGATCCTTAGAAAAGAGGACAGGGAGGAGACGCTCAAAACCTATAAGGGTATGAGCAGTAGGCGGACTTTCGTAGCAATGATGAACAGCCTCATATCCGAAATGAAGAGAAATGAGGTGACGCCGGAAGCCCTTGAAGAGGCGGCATCGAGGCTGGATGACAGGAAGTATCTCAGACGGAAGCTGGCGGACATCATCCATATATACGAAGAATACGAGAAATCCATAGAAGGGAAATACCTTGATTCGGGGGACTACATCACATTTTACGGCGACGTAATAAAGGATTCGGAGCTTGTTAAAGGTGCGCAGGTCTGGATTTACGGATTTGACACCTTTACGCCTAAAAACATGCTGGTGATCGCAAGGCTTCTTCAGGCATCAGAGTGCGTGAATCTTGTAATGGACTGGGAGGATGAAGGCGGTATCGCCCGGGACGCGGCCTTCCTTGCAGGGGAGAGCAGGCGCGAACTCTTTGCGCTGACGGGCTACGTAATGTCTAAGCTGGAGAAGACGGGGAAAGCACTTGGGCATCAGGTTAACAGGATTCCTATCCAAGAACCTGTGAAGGATACCATATGGACGAGCGAAAGTGGCGGTGCGGAGACGATCACACTTGCAAAGTGTTCGGGACTCTACAACGAGGCAGAGTCAGCGGCGGCCTACATAACGTGGCTCGTCAGAGACGAAGGGTACAGGTACGGGGACATTGCGGTAATCTGCAACGACATGACAGGGCTCGGGGCAATACTGGAGAGAACCCTCAGAAGGTGGCAGATACCGTCTTTTATGGACAGGAAGAGGAACGTGCTCCATCATCCTGCTGTGAGATTCATCCTTGCCCTCATGGACATTGCTGCGGAAGGCTACAGGCCGGAGCAGATTATGACGCTCATAAAATCAGGTCTCATGGGCTTTGATGCGGAGGATGCGGATGCGCTTGAGAACTACGTCTACAGGTTCAGGATCAGGGGGAACCGGTGGAAGGAGGCGTTCACAAGAAAAACTGATAAGACCTCCGAAGACCTTGATAAGCTGAACCGGATGAGGCAGATGATCGTCGCTTCCACAGAGGGGGCACGCGAAAGCCTGGGCAGGAGAAACAGCGCAGGCGAGAAAATCAGGGGATTATATAAGTACCTGACGGAAGATCTTGAAATCGAGCAGAAACTGGAAGGCATCATGGACGGGCAGGAAGAGGCCGGATTTATGGAAGCCGCTTCGGAGACCGCCCAAAGCTGGAACGTCATCTGTACCATATTCGATCAGATCGTGGAAGTTACAGGGGATAAGGGAATCCGCAACAGAGAACTTAAGGAACTGCTTTTGAGCGGCCTTGAGGAGATGGAAATCGGACTGGTACCTGTCAGCTCAGACAGCGTAATCATAGGAACGCTCCAGCGGACGAGGCTCAGCAGAAATAAGGTGCTCCTCGTGGTCGGCGCAAACGAGGGGGTGCTCCCGATGGCAGGAAGCGAGGAGGGTATACTCAGCGAAAGGGAGCTTGAGGAGCTTGAGAGCATGGACCTGGTCATCGGTAAGACGGATACCGTTATGAGGGGCGAAGAAGCCCTTGCCGTATACAGAAACCTTACCGCACCTGAGGAACGACTCTACATGAGTTTCAGTAAGACGAATACGGCGGGTGAGGATACCCCGCCTTCGAGAATCTTTAGAAGATTAGAGGAGTTCCTTCTTGACAGAGCAAAGGACTCGGGCGGGGAGCCGGATATAAGAGGAGATGTCGATGCGGACAGCATACTTGAGGCTGTGACTACGCCTGCAGGCACTTTGGAGCATCTTGCCGGAGCATTACGGGAATACAGGGACTCAGGGAATCTCGATTCCGACTGGTATCAGGTGGTAAACTGGTATGACGAAAGACAGGAGAAGGGATTCCTCAGAATGAGGGAGGGACTGTCCTTTACCAACAGACTGAAACGCCTTGGCGACGATTTCGCCGGCGCCCTTTACATGGGCGATGCAGAAGCGATGTCGGTGAGCATTTCACGCCTTGAAAAGTACAGCGGATGTCCTTTCGCCCACTTTATGAATTACGGAATCAGGCCGGAAGAACTTGAAGAGTACCACATCGGAGCGAGAGAGGCCGGAGACATTTATCACACCTGTCTGATGAAGTTTTCGCAGAAACTGGCGCCTGCTCCCGGGATTGAGATAGGAGCCCCTGAATCTCCGTGGATGTCCGTCACCGACGATATGTGTGAGCAGATGGTTCGGGAAATCGTTGCGCACGAGATGGGCGATTACATGGAGGGAACCATTGAGGCAGGAGGCCTTGAGAATTACAAGACGAAGAGGATCACGGACATATGCGTCAGTGCGGTAAAGTCCCTCGTAGGCCAGGTGCAGAAGGGCCGTATCAGATCCATGGAATTTGAGAAACCTTTCGGGAGAGGCTCGGATATTGCGCCGATTCGTGTAAAGGTTGGCGACAAGAGCATAATGCTCCGGGGGATTATCGACAGGCTGGACGTGCTCGATACGCCGGGCGGAGGACAGGCTGTAAGAATCCTCGACTATA
>JAFTHD010000117.1 GCA_017457585.1 Bacillota bacterium
CCACCGCACCAGCGCTTCTGCACCCCGAATCAGGCCGTCGTCGCGCACCTGGGGCTGAAGATAGATTTGGAATTCACCGTCATCCAAAGCACGTTGAAAGCCGGTAATGATGCGGTGGTTCCGTAGGCGGCGCTCCATCATGTCTGGATGATACCATGCGACGATGCTGTCCCGGTCATTGCGAATGGATACAGCCGCTTCCTCGGCATGCTCCATCATGTTGACCACGGGCATCTCGGGGTCGGTTATCTCATAGACCCCGATCTTGATCTGCACAGCATAGATGGGGCTTTCAAGCAGAGAGGACGCAAGCTGTTGGATGCGCCCGATGAGCGCGGTTTCATCGTATTTCTCACGCCGCATGAAGATGACGAACCGGTCATCCCGAAACCGGCCATAAACCTCCTCGTCCGTAAAGAGTTCACGGAGCACATCCGCTATGCCGACCAATACCCGATTTCCGCATTCAACTCCGAACAATCTGTTGATAAGGCTAAAATTACGAATGTTCCCCATGAGGAGGAGATGGTCGTCATCAGGACGATCAATGAGCCGCTGCCGGATCTCCCGGAACATCTTCTCCTGGGTATAGAGCCGGGTCAGCACATCATGGGTATGGATATAGATGTCCTCGGGTTCCTCTATTCCAGTGGCTTTACCGATGCATTTTACGCATTCGATGACGCAGGATTCCACTTCCCCGTTTGGTAATTCAAGATAAATCGGAATGGAGTGTATCAATTCTTTATCGTCGCCGAGGCGCTCGACCTTGTCCAATTCAGTGCTCGTCAGGCAAGCCCTGTAGCTGGAGCAGTTGGCGCACCGCATCTTGCGGTTCCAAATGCCGAAACAGGTGTTGGTATGATGGATCGTGCCGTCTGGCTGTATCTGAATGACGCGGCATTCTTCAACATCCACGACCCTCACGATATCATAGCTTTTGCGGAGGGATTCGAGGATAGAGCCTATCTCATAGGTGGTATACTGCTTTAACTGTCTTATTTGTCTCATTATAATAGTCACCTTTATACTATGTTGATGTACTTCTCAAGGAGCTTACGAAATCACCGAGCTTCCCACGATCGCGGAGAAGAACACGAGGTTTAGTTGCGCAGTCATTTTGTCTATGTTTAAGAGGCAGAGAATGGTGCCAAAGAAAACCATAACGGGAAACCACACCCATCTGCCAGTCATCATCCCTATAATAACCGTGCTCGCCAGGAAATAGACAGCGAGTATTATCTCACTGGTGAACAGTGATTTACGGTAGTATAAAGGCATCGATTTGCCTGATTTGGGAACCTCCTGGTGGAGGAATTCGAGCAGGTAATTCATAGTATGCTCCGCTTTTTGATTTCTGGTTAGATCCTGGAGGTAGTGTAAGGTAACGAAATAATGAGGTTTTTCACCCTTTAAACCATTCCCGGCTCAGCTTATCCCGTTCCTCCGGCGTTTCAACCGGCCGCATCATGTCACCACTGTCCAATCTATAAAAAGTCGCTTCCAGCGGTTCAGGCCTGTGAAAGAGGTAGCCCTGTGCCAGTTCGCAGCCGATCTCCAACAGGAATTTCCGCTGCTCGTCTGTTTCCATCCCTTCTGCCAGTGTGTGGATTCCCATCTCTCTGGCAATATCTGTCATGGCCTTCATGATCTTTCGGTTCACACCATTGCGGTCATCAAGTTTTCGCAGTAGATCCATGTCGAACTTGATCAGATCCACATCGAACCGGCTGAATACATTCAACGATGAATAACCGCTTCCGAAGTCGTCAAGCCAGAGCCTGAAGCCCTTTTTCTTCAGCCTCTGAAGCTGCTCATAGAAACTATCCGTTGCCTGCGCCATGTCCTGCTCGGTGATCTCCACAATCAGGTACTTCTTCTCAGGGTATAGATCCGGACAGTGTTTCATGTAAATCTGCTCCAGCTGTTCCGGAATATACACATAGTCAAAATCCTGTGCTGAGAAATTGACCGTTACAGGAACCAACGGCAATCCTCGTTCCTGTCTCCGTATAAAATCCTTGCAGACTTGTTCCGCCATGAAAAGATCCAGCTTGTAGAGAAGGTGGTACTTCTCCAGCACAGGGATGAATTGTCCAGGTGACAGGATTCCCTTAACTGGGTCTACCCATCGTGCCAGCGCCTCAGCGGCACACCCTTTTCCAGTCAACGTCCTTGTTATCGCCTGATAGTAGATTCGGATCCAACCTTCCTTCAAAGCACGGTCAAAGTTCTCTATGATGTACTGGCTATTCCAATACTGTTCTTCTGCGTATTGGGTGTAGAAATAACAGACATCGTTCAGGTTTGTACCGACCCACTTCAATGCATTCCTTGCGCGGTCAAGTGTCAAGGC
>JAFTHD010000118.1 GCA_017457585.1 Bacillota bacterium
ATGGTTGGAAAGCAGAGGATATCAATGAATAGGCCATATTTTATGACAAATAAGTCGTGGTATGTAACAATACCGCCAAAGAAAAGAATACCAGAGCATCCCAATATCGATATAGTACTGACAAGAAAAGCCGAAGATGACGAAAAAGCTGTAGTTTCCTACGGTAAGTTTTACGGATTAGGAGTTGGCGCAGCGTACTATATGGACAAAGGCAAGATTACCGAAGATGATATATACCTTGGCGAAGAAGATTGTATAAGACTGGAGCATATATATGACACAATAGACGAATGATTAAGCATCGGAATCCCCGGTGCTTTTATTATTCCAGGAGGTAAAAATGAGAACGACATATTTTGAGAAGATAGATAAAGACGGGAACAGAGCACCAGAAGATGATTATCTGGACGAAGTAAGAGTAAAGATCCAGGTTGAGACCATAGCAGACAAGGAAAAAGCGCATCGCATCGAGGAAGCCTTAGAAGACTTCTCGAATACGATTGCCGCAATTTTCAAATGCAATGCTCATCACAATACTTGATAGCAAGGATTATAGCATCAGCAATAGCACGAGGGAGTCTATCAGTATCAACAGCACCATTAAAGACGATACTATCATTTTGAATGGATTGAACGATAGCTTTCTTAAGTTTTTTCAGGTCTTCATCAGATAACATAACAATAATCTCCTTTCATAGATTTCAGCCCTCCAGCTGATAAGGAGATTATAACATAAGCACCTTCGGGTGCTTTTATTATGCAAAAAAGGAGAATACAGTGAAAGTAAACATATGCGGAATAGAGCACGAAGTAAAAGAGTACACAGACCATTTTAACGGCGATCTGCATCTAGGACAGATCTATTACGGAGAATGTGTAATCAAGATAAACGCAGATGCGAACGAGCAGATGAAACAGGAGGCACTATGCCACGAAATGACACACGGGATACTCATGCATCTCGGGTATAATGATCTGTCAAACGATGAGCATTTTGTACAGGCTCTCGGAAATGCAATATATCAGGGATTTACAGTAAAGGAGAACAAATAATCAGGAGGAATGATGGACGAAGTATCAAGAGCTCGTGATAAAGCCATTGCGATGGCTATTGTTGACGGATTAAAGGAACAGCATATCAGCGTATCAGAAGCGCAGGATCTGATTAGAGAAAGCCAGAACAAGCAGTCTCTTACCGATATGCTTAAATCAATGCTTTAAGGAGAACCGATGAGATTCAGGAGCAGATCACCAGACATGAGGAACACGTCGAACTGAGAAAGGAGGGCTTATGGCACGAATTGGACGCCAGCAGCCCACTCAGTCCGCGATAATTCCATACACGGAGACAAAAGGAAAAGAGGCAGCAAAGCTTTACTCCTTGACCGGCAGAGAGCTCATGGAGTGGCAGCAGGATATTCTCAAGAATATGATGGCTGTCACAGATGAAGGACTGTGGACACACATCAAGTTCGGATATGCAGTATCCAGACGAAACGGCAAGACCGAGAGTGTTTATGCAAGAGAGATGTGGGGACTGCTTCATGGAGAAAAAATTCTCCATACAGCACACCGAACGGACACAGCACAAAGCTCCTGGGAAGCATTGTACGAACTTCTGAAGAAGGCGGGTATTCCCATAGAGCACACCTTCAGAGCCAACGGCAGAGAGCATATATTCGTGACGGGCGGAGGCCGTATCGAGTACCGGACCAGAACATCAAAGGTCGGACTCGGACAAGGCTATGATCTGCTTGTGATAGATGAGGCACAGGAATACCAGGACGATCAGGAGACCGCCCTTAAGTACATCGTCACATCATCAAAGAATCCGCAGATAATTATGCTCGGAACCCCGCCGACGGCAGTAAGCTCCGGCGATGTATTCAAACGCTTAAGAGGAGAAATCCTTGCGGGCAAAGCGACTGATTCCGGATGGGAAGAGTGGTCGGTAGAGACTCAGCACGATCCGCACGATGTGGATGCGTGGTATGAGACAAACCCGGCTCTCGGCATCACCCTGAAGGAAAGAGACATCGCTGCGGAAATCACCGGCGATAATTTGGACTTCAATATCCAGCGTCTTGGCCTGTGGATCCAGTACGACCTTAAATCAGCCATTTCGGAAGCGGAGTGGGAAGCTCTTAAGGTCAAGAATGTTCCGAAGCTCGACGGAAAGCTGTGCGTAGGCATCAAGTACGGTAAGGACGGAGAGAATGTATCAATGTCCATCGCTGTGAGAACAGCAACCGGAAAGATATTCGTTGAAGCCATTGATTGCCGCCCGATAAGGAACGGCGATACATGGATGCTGAAATTCCTTAAGACTGCTGATGTGGCACAAGTCATAATCGACGGAGCCAGCGGTCAGCAGCTCATGAAAGAGCAGATGCATGAGGCGAAGATAAAGCCGATTCCGGTTCTTCCGACCGTCAAGGAAGTCATAACAGCCAACTCGGTATTCGAGCAGTCCTTGGAAGCCAAAGAGATAAGGCATGCCGGGCAGAAATCACTTACACAGGCGGTTACGAACTGTGATAAAAGAGCCATAGGCTCAAACGGCGGATTCGGATTCAAGAGCCTGAAGGAAGACATTGATATCAGCCTCATGGATTCGATGATACTTGCTCACTGGGCATGTACCCGTGTAAAGAAACGAAAGAAACAAAAGGTAAGCTATTAGAGAAGAGCCGACAAGGCTCTTTTTTAATACAATTTTACGCTCACCACGCGGATAAGTGGGGAAAGGATAAGAACATGGCAGATTTTACACCTATCACAACACAGGAAGAATTTGATGCAGCAATCAAGGAGCGTCTTACGAGAGACCGCGAGGCCCAGGCGAAGAAGACAGCGGAAAAGTACGCTGATTACGATGACCTGAAGGCCAAAACAGCCGATTATGAGAAGCAGATCGCGGATTATACCGAGAAGCTCAAAGGCATCGAGGAGAAGGACAAGAAGATTGCAGAGCTCGAAAGCTCTGTGAAGAAGTACGAGACCTCGGCATTGAGAACAAGGATAGCCCACGAAACAGGCCTTGATTACTCTCTGGCATCCCGCCTCGTAGGAGAGACAGAGGATGATATCAGAGCGGACGCTAAGTCGCTTTCCGAAACGATAGGCAAAATGAAGACATCTGCGGCACCTGCAAAGAGCACAGAGCCGGCAGGGGCAGCAGGCAAATCAAATGCAGGCTATCAGGCACTGCTAAGCAGCTTAAAATCATAAGGAGGATTATACAATGAGCAGCATTATTTCTAAAGGAACCGGTCTTTTCCCGGAGGAACTCGTTAAGGGTATGGTAAACCTCGTAAAGGGCAAATCAGCAATTGCTAACCTTTGCGGAGCAACACCTATCGCCTTCAACGGCAACAAGGAATTCACTTTCGACCTCGATTCCGAGATCGATATCGTAGCCGAGAACGGAGCAAAGTCTAACGGCGGCGCAACCATCGGATCAAGAACCATCGTACCTTTCAAGGTTGAGTATGGCACTCGTGTGTCTGATGAGTTCATGCAGGAAAACGAAGACTTCCAGCTCGGCGTACTCGAAGCATTCACAGAAGGCTTTGCAAAGAAGCTCGCAAGAGGCCTTGACATCATGGCATTCCACGGTGTTAATCCCAGAACCGGGGCAGCTTCTGCCATCATCGGCAACAACTGCTTTGACCTTGCAGAGATCACAAGCGGAACACCTATCACTCGTATCCATCACGCTACAGCAAGCGGCGATGCTAACGACCATATGGAAGCTGCTATTGCAGCAGTCCAGGGCGCAGAGTGGGAAGTAAACGGCGCAGCGATGGCACCTGCTTTCAGATCAGCTCTTGCAGCTCTTACACTCGGCTCCGATAACCTTCAGCCTCGTTTCCCTGAGCTTGCATGGGGCTCCGCTCCCGGCACCATCAAGGGGCTTCCTGTTCAGGTTAACGGCACTGTAGCATTCGGCGGATCCGATGACCTTTCAATCGTCGGTGACTTCCAGAACTGCTTCAAGTGGGGCTATGCTAAGCAGATTCCTGTTAAGGTAATCGAGTACGGTAACCCTGACAACGACGCAACTCTCGGCGATCTTCAGGGACACAACCAGGTATACCACAGAGCAGAGGCTTATATCGGATTCAGCATCCTCGTACCCGCTGCATTCGCTATCATCGATAACCAGTAATGTTCACCTACGTAAACGGCAAAGGACAGACCATCACGACCGCCTGTGAGATATCAGGCGGCGGATGGGAGCCTGTGGCCAAGGAGACCGCCCCGAAACAGAATACGAGGGCTGAAGGGGAAAAGGAAACCAAGACCACAACAGCCAAGAGGAAGAAGAATGAGTGATTATGCAAC
>JAFTHD010000119.1 GCA_017457585.1 Bacillota bacterium
TGCGGATTGTAGTAAATCAGAATCTTGTTTCTCGGTTTATCGCTCATACTACCAGCCCCCTTACCTTACCGACAAGATATAATGATCCGGCATAGAGTATCACATCGTACTCGTTGCCTTTCTGATTTGCAAGTTCTATGGCTTTCTCTATATCTGATTCATATTCGGCACTTACGCCGTGTTTCTCAAGTCTTTCTGCAAGCTCGCTGGCTGCAAGTTTCCTCGGATTATCCGGTTCCGTTGCAATGGCACGCTCTGCAATTCCGGCAAAATGCTCCAGTATAGCATCCACATCCTTATCCGCAAGTATTCCCGTCACGAGGAGCACTCTCTTGCCCGGGTAGCACTCCCTCATGGTAGCCTCAAGGGCCGATGCTCCCGCTTCATTGTGAGCACCATCGATTACTATGGCAGGCTTGCCGTCTCCGCCGTGGGAAAGAACCTCAAATCTTCCATTCTGCCGC
This sequence comes from Bacillota bacterium, assembly GCA_017457585.1. Next base: position 465 of record JAFTHD010000119.1, read on the forward strand.
GCTCCGGCAAGGCCTTCATACAGCCCGTCCTTATTCAGGCTCACCTTCCCCGAAGCCCTGAGAATCTCAAGCGCTGCAAGGGCAGTCTTCAGATTCTGCGCCTGGTGAGAGCCTGTCATCGGAATTCTCACCCCCGAATAGCTCTTTCCGAAAAGCTCCATGCTTACGGTCTCGCCTTCTGCACTCTCATCTGTCACCGCAACAGGGATCCTGCTCACATCGTAGAGTCGTGCTCCCTTTTCATAAGCGGTTCGCGCTATCACCTTGGCCGCCTCGTGCTCCGGAACATTGCTGATCACAGGGCATCCTGTCTTGATGATCCCTGCTTTGTTTCCTGCGATCTCAGCAAGAGTATCCCCCAGCACACCCATGTGATCGAAGGATATAGAGGTTATAATGCTTGCAAGGGGCGCTTCGATGATATTCGTCGAATCTCCCGTTCCTCCCATTCCGACCTCAAGGATCACATAATCCGGGGATTTTTCTTTGTAGTACAGGAATGCAATGGCAGTAACAACCTCAAACTCCGTAGGAGAATCGAGCCCATCCGCCACCATGCTTTCGGCTGCCTCTATAACGCGCCACGCCGTACCTTCAAGATCCTCATCTGAGATATCTTCCCCGTCAAATCTGATGCGCTCGTTAAAACGCTCGATATACGGCGAAGTGTATACCCCGACCTTGTATCCACAGCCCGCAAGTCCCGCTTCAAGGTACTTGCAAACGGATCCTTTGCCGTTGGTACCGGCAACGTGGATGTATTTCTGACCTTTGTGAGGATTGTCTATTCTGCCAAGCAGTTCTTCCATCCTCTCAAGGCCCCATACGATTCCGAACTTATCGAACTGATGTATTCTCTCTATTGCACTGATTTCTGCACTGATTTCGCTAATTCTCAAAACACTATTTTATCTTAGATTCAACCAAAGCCAGTCTTTCATTTACCTTTGCGAGCATCTCTTCGTACTTAACCTGCTTGGCTCTCTCTTCCGCAACCTTCTTTTCCGGAGCCTTGTTCACGAAGTTAGGATTTCCAAGCATACCCTTTACTCTCTTAACCTCTCCTTCAAGTCTCTTCTGTTCCTTAGCAAGTCTTTCAAGCTCTGCCGCATAATCGATAATATCATCCAGCGGAATGAATACTTCTGCACCGTCAACGACTGCCGACATGACGTCTTCAGGAATGCCTTCCTTTGATGCTGCGAACGTGATCTCCGTTATATTCGCAAGCTTCTTGATGTACCTTTCTCCGGCTTTGCAGATGTCTTCCTTCCCTTCTCCGCTTACAATCGTTGCTGACAGCTTCTTCGAAGGGGCAGCCTCTGCTTCAGCTCTGATATTTCTTATGCTCTTAATGATGCTCATGGCCATCTCAAGCTTGTCCGTCTCTTCTTCAAAAGCGAGTTTGCTATCATATACAGGCCAGTTTTCCTTAATCAGGTAGTTGTTTGGATTATCATCCGTCGGTTCTTCCTTCGGCAGATAAGCCCATATCTCTTCCGTTATGTACGGCATGAACGGATGGAGCAGCCTCAGCATATCTTTCAGGGTTCTCACGAGAACCGCCCTTGCAACGGCCTTGTCCGCCTCGTCATCACCGTAGAGTCTTCCTTTGACGATCTCGATGTACCAATCGCAAAACTCATTCCAGATCAGGTCGTATGCCCTGTCGCCTGCCAGCGCCAGGTCGTACTTTTCCATGGCATCCGTAATGTACTTTACGGCGTCATTTACCCTTGAAATAATCCACTTATCCTCATCCCTGAGGGCTGCCTGGGATACATCGCTCAAGTCTGCAAGAGCCTTGAAGGAGCCGTCCTCCTCCTGAAGGTTCATGATAACGAATCTCGATGCGTTCCACAATTTATTTGCAAAGTTTCTGCAGGACTCCAGTCTGTCCTCCTTAAATCTCATGTCGTTTCCGGGTGTAATGCCCGTCGTGAGCATGAATCTGAGGGCGTCTGCACCGTACTGATCAATTACCTCCAGCGGATCGATTCCATTGCCCAAAGACTTGGACATCTTTCGCCCCTGTGCATCTCTTACGAGGCCGTGAACGTACACGTGGCTAAACGGCGCTTCGCCGGTCGTCTCAAGAGCTGAGAATACCATTCTTACTACCCAGAAGAAAATGATGTCGTATCCCGTTACGAGAACGTCCGTCGGATAGAAGTACTTCAAATCCTCCGTTTCTTCAGGCCAGCCCAGCGTTGAGAAAGGCCAGAGTGCCGATGAGAACCAGGTGTCCAGAACGTCCTCGTCCTGATGAAGATGCACGCTGCCGCACTTTGGACATACTGCAGGCGTCTCCTCTGCTACCACCGTCTCACCGCATGTATCGCAGTACCAGGCAGGGATTCTGTGTCCCCACCAAAGCTGTCTCGAAATGCACCAGTCTCTGATCTCCTCGAGCCAGTGAAGATATGTCTTCTCGAATCTCTCGGGCACGTGCTTCAGTTTGCCGTTCTTTGCAACCTCGATTGCAGGCTTTGCAAGCTCTTCCATCTTCACGAACCACTGGTCACTGAGCATCGGCTCAACGACCGTGTGACATCTGTAACACTCGCCTACCGGGATGACCTTCTCCTCCGTCTTCACCAGGTATCCTGCTTCTTCAAGATCTGCAACCCATGCCTTCCTGCACTCGTATCTGTCCATACCCTGATACTTGCCTGCAAGCTCATTCATCTTGGCCTCTTCATCGATGCAGGCCAGAATCTCAAGATTATGTCTCTGTCCAACCTCAAAGTCGTTAGGGTCGTGAGCCGGTGTGATCTTAACGGCGCCCGTACCCTTCTCTGGGTCAGGATACGGGTCAGCAATGACTTCGATTTCCCTTCCGACCAGCGGCAGGATGACTTTCTTTCCCACCATGTCCTTGTATCTGTCATCTGAAGGATGCACTGCAATTGCAATATCGCCGAACATGGTCTCCGGCCTCGATGTTGCGACTACCATATCCTTGCCGCCTTCTTCTGCGGCAGGATATCTGAAGTACCAGTAGAGTCCGTTCTTATCCTCGTGCTCAACTTCCGCATCGCTGAGAGAAGTTCCGCAGTCAGGACACCAGTTTATCAGCCTGTTTCCCTTGTAAATGAGACCCTTGTTGTAGAGCTTTACGAAGAAGTGGTTTACCGCCTTGTTGCAGCCTTCGTCCATGGTAAACCTTTCACGGCTCCAGTCGCAGGAATCGCCCAGCTTACGGCACTGCTTCGTGATCTTGCCGCCGAACTCCTTCTTCCAATCCCAGGCTCTCTTCAGGAACTCTTCTCTTCCCAGGTCTTCCTTCTCAAGACCTTCCTCTGTTCTGATTCTGTCTACGACCTTTACCTCCGTAGCGATGCTGGCGTGGTCTGAACCGGGAAGCCAGAGGGCGCTGTACCCCTGCAGTCTCTTAAATCTCGTAAGTACGTCCTGAAGAGTCTGGTCCAAGGCATGACCCATGTGGAGCTGCCCCGTAATGTTAGGAGGCGGCATAACGATGGTAAACGGCTTCTTGTCCGGATCTCTCTTCGCCTCAAAAGAGCCGCTTGTTTCCCACATTTCGTATATTCTGTCTTCAAATTCTCTCGGATTATATGTCTTAGCAAGATTCTTTTCCATGACTCGTCTTCTCCCTTTCCTGCTTCTTCCTGTTTATCTCTTCAACCATTTTGGCTATCATGTCAGATGGAAAAATCATATTCCCACCCTTCGGGTTGATGACAAAACCCGCCATCTGCTCTTCCTGCATCTGGATCATATTGGCAAGATCCCAGAAGTCCACCATGAGTACCATCTGATCCTCCTCCATCTGGAGCTTCCTCATTTCGGCACCATCGGTAAAAACCGGATAATAGAGCTCGCCCTGGTTGTTCTTTATCATCTCAAACTGAATCTCAGTATCCTTAGCTATTACAACTTCGCCTGTCTCCTGGTTTCTTTCGGGCTCTTTGTCCAGGTGTATCGGCGCCAAAAGCTGTGCGTTTACAACTGCATTCAGAACTTTGACGTACTGCTCGTTGTCAGGATTCTTCTTAAGTTCCTCAATGTCCGCCTTAAGCTGATCGTTTCTGACGGGTACCGGCTTCACGTGCTTGTCAGCTTCCGGTATTCGCTGACCGGTTACCGTGCCGGATGTTGCTTCTTTGTTACCACTCTTTTTGCTCATATCTTGCCTTCCCAAAATTTGTTACATACATGGTTATTGTACAACGAAATGCCCGTAAGCTCAAGCTTTTAGCCATTTTTTCACAGTTTCAACAAATCATCAGCGCATTTCACCACAGAAAAAGAGAACTGCTCTTTTTAAAAACAGTCCTCTTCATAATCATCTTTTCGTATTTAATCAAAATCCCTTGAAATTCCTTTGTCCTACTCCCACATGGCATCGTCCGCTATGCGCATGGCAGCGCCTATGACGTGCTTCATCAGAACCGCCGTCGTCACGCTCCCGACTCCGCCTGGAACAGGCGTTATCGCTTCCGCTTCCTTCTCCACTTCGTCAAAGTCCACATCGCCTATAATCTTACCCACATCATCGACGCTGATTCCAACATCGATGATGATCTGGTTCCTGCCCACGTATTTCTTGCCTATCATGTGACCTCTTCCCAGCGCGGATATTATGACGTCAGCGTTCTGTCCGGCTTTAATGAAGTCTTCCTCCGTCGTCTTGGAGTGGAGCACCGTAACGGTCGCGTTCTTATTCATGGCCATCATCGCGACAGGCTTACCGATTACCAGGCTTCTTCCCATTACCGTAACCTTCTTACCAGTAAGGTCGTATCCGATAAAGTTTAGAATCTCCATACATGCCTGCGCAGTACAAGGTGGGAAGCCTTCTCCGCTCTTCTCAAAGACTCCTGCCAGCGACCCTGACGTAATGCCGTCTACATCCTTGGACGGCGCCAGTGCGTTGCATACAGCCCTGTCGTCCAAATGACCCGGCAATGGTCTGAACAGGAGCACGCCGTGAATGGACTCGTCCTTGTTTATCTTGCCGATCTCCTTCAGCAGCTTTTTCTGGGATATATTTTCGTCGTAGACGAAGCTCTTTACCGTGACACCTGTCTTCTCGGCTCTTTTCTTCGCGCCTCTTTCGTAGGAAAGGTCACTTGGATTTTCACCGACTCTGACGATTGCCAGCGTTGGCGTAACCCCTTTATCCTTCAGTTCCTTTACCTTTGCGATATTCTCTTCCGTAAGGCTGTCTGCCACAGCCTTACCCTTCAGCAGATTTGCCATAATGCCTCCCGTTACTTGTTCTTAAGCCTTTCAGATACGTTATCGAAGATTTCGTCCGCCATCTTGCAATACTTTTGCAAAAGATCTTCGCATCTGGCGTTCAGTTCCTCCGCCCGTTCTCTGTCCTTCATGGAGCCGGTGTTTATATACACGTTCAGGCTTGCCGCCTCCAGCGCCCCTTTACAAAGTATGGCGCTGGCTCCCGCGTCACTGGTCATCATCACGCTGCCTTTATCCGCATAAACGCCTGCCAGTTCAATAGCCCTCGCACACTTCTCCATGATTGCCACAGGCACTGCGCAGGAATCCTCCAGTGCTTTCTCCATGAGACGGTCCTTTTCTCTTTTTTCTTCTTCCGTCTCCGCCTTCATTCCGTACAGTCTGGAAAGAGGTGCAAATGCGTCGATGTCCGCCTGAACGAGTCCCAGAAGGTCTTCGCTTATCTTCTCCGTTTCCTCCATGCAGCCCTGTATTTCCTCTTCCACATCGGCATACTTTTTCTTACCGACTGTGTAATTACCGACCATTGTGCCGAGGGCCGCGCCTACAGCACCTGCAACAGCCGACACGCTGCCGCCGCCGGGAACCGGTTCTTTGGCAGCCGTCAGCTCCGTAAACTCTCTGAAAGTTTTATCAACATACTCCATTAGAACAATCCTGTAATCTTTCCGTTTTCATCAACATCAATATTTTCTGCTGCCGGTCTCTTAGGGAGCCCCGGCATCGTCATGATATCACCGGTCAGGGCCACGATGAAACCTGCTCCTGCGCTCACCTTGAGATTCCTCACCGTAACCGTAAAGCCCGAAGGTGCTCCGAGAAGTGCCGGGTTATCCGAGAAGGAGTACTGGGTCTTTGCCATACAGATCGGAAGCTCGCCAAATCCCAGTTCTTCCAGCTGCGCGGCCTGCTTCTTCGCTCCTGCAGTGAGTTCCACCCCGTCTGCGTGATATATCTTCTTGCAGATCGTCTCAAGCTTATCCTGGATGCTCCCATCAAGTTCGTAGGACTGTCTGAAGGCATTCGGTTCATCACAGAGTCTTACCACTTCCTCTGCCAGAGCCACGCCGCCTTCGCCGCCTTTGGCCCATACTTCCGAAAGACATGCGTTCACGCCAAGCGCACCGCACTTTTCTTCCACAAGGTCAAGCTCTGCCTTGGTATCCGTTGGGAATGCGTTGATTGCAACTACGCAAGGAAGGCCGAATACGTTCTTGATGTTGTCTACGTGCTGAAGGAGATTCGGAAGTCCCTTTTCGAGCGCTTCCAGGTTCTCTTCGTTAAGATCTGCCTTTGCTACGCCGCCGTGATATTTCAGTGCCCTTACCGTTGCAACGATTACAACGGCAGACGGCTTCAGCCCTGCCATCCTGCACTTGATGTCGAGGAACTTCTCCGCTCCCAGATCTGCTGCGAATCCCGCTTCCGTAACGGTGTAATCCGCCAGCTTCATGGCAATCTTCGTAGCCGTTATGGAGTTGCATCCGTGCGCGATGTTCGCAAAAGGTCCTCCGTGAATGAGTGCCGGTGTTCCTTCCAAAGTCTGAACGAGATTTGGCTTGAGTGCATCCTTTAAGAGGGCTGCCATGGCTCCGTGGGCCTTAAGGTCCGCAGCCGTAACAGGTTTACCGTCAAAGGTGTAAGCTACGATCATCCTTGCCAGTCTCTCCTTCAGATCCGTTATATCGGAAGCCAGACAGAGCACTGCCATGATCTCTGAAGCAACCGTTATATCGAAGCCGTCCTCTCTCGGAACGCCCTGCATCTTGCCGCCGAGACCGTTTACAATATGCCTGAGCTGTCTATCGTTCATGTCCACGGCTCTCTTCCACGTTATCTGCTTCGCATCGATTCCCAGTTCATTTCCCTGCTGAATGTGATTGTCGAGCATGGCTGCCAGAAGGTTGTTGGCAGCACCGATTGCATGGAAATCTCCTGTAAAGTGCAGGTTAATATCTTCCATAGGAACGACCTGCGCATATCCGCCGCCTGCTGCTCCTCCCTTGATACCAAACACTGGACCGAGGGAAGGTTCCCTTAGAGCCACGATGGTATTCTTTCCGATCTTTCTCATACCGTCAGCAAGTCCAACGGAGGTTGTCGTCTTACCTTCACCGGCAGGGGTCGGCGTAATCGCCGTAACGAGGATCAGCTTGCCATCTTCATCCTCTGCCTTATCCTTAAGAAGACTGTAGTCTATCTTAGCCTTGTAGTTACCGTAGAGTTCCAGGTACTTTTCATCTACACCGGCTACACCGGCGATTTCCCTGATGTTCTTCATCTCCACTTCCTGTGCTATCTGGATGTCAGTTTTGATTGCCATAACATATCTCCTTCATCAAACAAAACTTCTGTAATGATCTATGCCGGACGGGCTTCCGGTCATATGAAAAATGAGCCTGATTATCCGGACATCTGCCCAGACGGTCGGCTCACCCGATGGCTATACTTCATGTGGTCAATTCCACTGATCCGTCAGTCGTACAGCACACTTATTATATCAAACAGTCTCCCTGGAGGCAATTAAATCAGTGCAACTTCTTGAGGAAAGTTTTCCTGTGTATGGAGCATGCTCCAAATTCTCTAAGCCCGGAATAGTGCTCCCGCGTTCCGTAGCCCTTATTCTTCTCAAAGGCGTATCCCGGGTACGCTGATGCATATTCCACCATCATCCTGTCACGCGTCACCTTTGCGATAATGGAAGCTGCTGCAATGCACGTACACTTGGCATCTCCCTTAATGATGGACTCCTGTGGTATCGTAACCTCTTCAATCTTCATGGCATCAAAGAGCACGTAGTCCGGTTCTTTTCCCATGTTTTCGGCCAACTCTGCAAGGGCTCTCCTCATGGCAAGTTTCGTCGCCTGAAGGATGTTGACTTCATCGATTTCCTTCTCACTTGCCATTCCGATTCCCACGCCTACCGCCTTATCTGAAATCAAATCGAACAGCTCTTCTCTTCTCTTTTCGCTCAGCTTCTTCGAGTCATCTACGCCGAGAACATCGAAGTCTTCCGGGAGCACCACTGCTGCTGCAACAACGGGACCTGCAAGGGGACCTCTGCCAACTTCATCGACACCTGCAATGTGTGTGCAACCCTGTCGTCTGAGCTCCTGCTCCCTTTCCATCATCTCTATGAGTCTGTCTCTCTGTTTTTGAATACGTTCTTCCTTAGTCATTTCCATGCTCCCATGCCGGATACCGGCTTCAATGCAAAACGCAGTTCTCGTTCCGAAATGTCGCACCGGATGCCGGCTTCAATGCAAAACGCAGTTCTCGTTCCGAACGGTATCTCTGCTGTCACGCTTTCATTCTGCGCCTCGTTCCGGCATCTTATCTGCAAGCTTCTCAGTCTGTGCCTCGTTCCGGCATCTCCAGGGTTATCCGCCCTATCCTGCCGCTCCTGAACTCATCCAGGACCAGCCTTCCGATTCGCTCATAATCGATTCTTTTACCCGGGAGAATGCAGCCTCTTTTGACAGCCATATTCTCCATGTTCTCAAGAGGAGTCTCCGCCAACCCGTCAAGCTTATATCTTTCGATCAAAAGCTGCGGATACCTTTCTGCAAGCACTCCGATAAGCTCCATGCCGAGAGTCGGCACGTCCATGATCTCATCCTTTATGGATCCGCAGAA
>JAFTHD010000120.1 GCA_017457585.1 Bacillota bacterium
AAGATTTTCAAGTTGTTCTCTAATTGACATATTCCCCTACCCTCTTAACAAATCCATCTGAAAGACTGCAATGGTATACCTTCTTAGTCAGCCGCATTTCCCTTTCAGGCTCAAATGCATACATGTCGAAGGCAATTTTGTTCAACACGTCATGCGGAATATGACCGTTGTCTTTGATTATGCAGGCAGTTGCCGTTGAAAACGGAAGAACATAAAAATCCCCTCCGGCAAATTCACCGGCTTCTCTCACAAAGTCAAGGTAAAAAATACACCCTGCACCGATAAACGGATTCTTGCTGGATACGAGGAACATTTTACGATCCGATTCGTCCAGTTCCTTTATCTCCATAGGCCATTTATACTGTGAATTACTGATCGCATCCCTGTACAATTCATCCTCATCAATGCCAAAGGACTCCATCAGCTTCCTGGAAACAACTGCGGAAAACATTTCCCCATTTGGCTGTTGGAATTCCATTCTGTAGTACATGATCATATCATCGTATATCCTGTGGGGAATTTCATCAAATTCATCATCCCAGTTGTTCATGTTCGTAAGGTGAATCGCCAGATGTTCCTTTAAGAAATCATAGTCTTCTACCATATGCCCCAAACTTACCGGGATATTGCTTACGTTAGCCATGACCATATTTGCTACGGCAGAATACGCCTTAGGAAGTTCGTCTTCGCCATCCAACGTGTCATACAAGCTATGAAGATCGAAACACATGCCTGCCTTATTGTCAGGAAACCCTGGAGTAATGACAAGTCCGTCATAAGACTTGCCGTAGGTCTTCTTCGCAAACAATGTCTCAATCTTTGAGGTCTTCAAGTTTTCAGGAAGATAATCGGGCAAATTGTCCTATACCTTATCGAGAAATTCTAAATAACTAATCATATCCAATGCTCCTTTTTAATTAATAATCCATCGATATTCCTTTCTTTTCCATATATTACAGTATCTGTCTTGCTTTGTCAATATTAAAATTCCATATTTTTCATAAAATTGATATTTCATACAAAAAAAGACCGCCCTATGGCAGCCTTATAAGCTTCTGTTTCTCTATAGCGATAATCCGCCCGCAAAAATAATCTCGTCTCTCCTTACCGCAACGTCACTCCTTTGAATGTCCAAACCTGCAAAATCGATGAATGTTTTTATCACCAGTTCAGGACTGAGATTCGACGTGCTCCCCTGATCGAGGGTCATATGCAGCATAAGCGTTTCACCCTCACTGTCTACATCCAGCGCTCTTATCATCGGTTTGATATCAACTTCCTTCAATTCCTTTTTCTTCTTTTGCTTCTTTAACGTAATGATTTTATCCTGCTCAATATAACCTGTGAGGATATTTTTTGCAGTTTCCGGCTTCATACCATGAGCCGGAAGAAAAGCCGAATACTTTGCAGCCTCCGTCATGGCTGACAGCGTCTTTCTCAGATGATCACCGCTAATGCATCGCTTAAGCTCTATGCCGGCAGGCATGATTGCCTTCAGCCTTGCAAGTATCTCCTCCTCGTCCATCCCTTCCACGGTTTCAAACTCTATGAACTCCCTTATACCTTCGTATCCGAGAGACAGCGGCTGTGCAAATCCCATTTTAGGATGAGGATTAAATCCCTGAGAATAAGCGAGTCGTATATCAGCCCTCTTAAATATCCGCTTGAACATTCTCATGATATCGAGATGAGATGTGTAGCATATGGTTCCTGTCTTTGAGAACTCAACAACATATTTAGCCATAGTTCACCGCCTCACTTGTCCCATAAAAGCACTTCACATGCCTGTTCATACCGCATCCTACGCAGCCCAGCCTGCAATCATGGGTAGTTGAGGCTGCTTTTGCTTTATCATTCTCCCTCTCGAGAAATTCACGTGTAATCAAAGGATCGATGATTTCCCACGGCAATACTTCTTCATAGGAACGTTCTCTGTATGCATAAAAGTCCGCCGTGATACCTGTCTCTTCCATTGCCTGTTCCCAAAGTTCGCTTCTGTGATGCTCCGTCCACGCATCAAAACAGCATCCCAGTTCCCATGCCCTCTCAATCAGTGCTCCAACGCGCCTGTCTCCCCGGGCAATGACAGCTTCAAGAATACTCGTATCCGTTTCGTGGTAATTAAATGTCACGCCCTTTATTCTGAGTTTTTCACTCAGATAGTTGTGCTTATCGATGAACTCTTCAGGTCTGTTCTGTGCAGCCCACTGAAAAGGCGTATGCGCTTTTGGAACGAAGTTTGATACGCTTACGGTAACCCTGAATCTTCCCCCTTTTCGTCCGCGGATTTTGTAGTTAATATCGAGGATGTTCCTTGCAATTTCAGCGATTCCATCCAGATCCTCATACGTTTCCCCCGGCAAACCGATCATGAAATAGAGCTTAATCGTTTCCCAGCCAAGCTCTATAGCCTGTTCAACCGCACTATAGATATCCTTCTCCGTGATGTTTTTGTTAATGATATCTCTTAGCCTCTGGCTTCCCGCTTCAGGCGCAAAAGTCAGTCCTGACTTCCTGTAACCCTGTATCTCTTCCAATACCTTAAATGAAAATGAATCAAGTCTCAGGGATGGAAGTGACAGTGAAACGTTCTGAGCCTTGCACATTCCCATAAGTTCAGTCGCGAGTTCCTCAAACTCCGAATAGTCGCTCGTCGAAAGGCTGAGAAGAGAAAGTTCCTCGTGACCGGTGTTCTTCAGCTGCTCCATTGCGAGGGATTTGATAGTGTTCTTGCCTCTTTCACGTACAGGCCTGTATATCATTCCGGCCTGGCAAAACCTGCATCCTCTCGTGCATCCTCTGAAAGTCTCCACTACGGATCTGTCATGGACAGTATCTATGAATGGGACTATGTTGTCAGTTGGAAATTCAGCCTTGTCAAGATCCTGAATCACTGCACGCCGAACCCTCGCAGGAACCCCCTCTTTCGCAGCTTTGTATGAGGATATCCGTCCATCCTCTCCATAACTCACTTCATAGAAGGAGGGCACATATACACCGTCAAGTTTAGCACATTCTGCAAGGTATTCTTCCTTTGAACCGCACCTATGCCTGATTTCTGCAACTTTTTCAAGAAGCTCTTCACCATCACCTATAAGAAAAATATCAATGAAGTCTGCTAAAGGCTCCGGATTAAACGCGCACGGTCCTCCGGCTATTACTACAGGATCATCCTCTCCTCTTTGCTCGCGTCTCACCGGAATACCACTGAGATCAAGCATGTTCAGGATGTTCGTAAATGACATCTCATATTGCAGGGTAAATCCTAATATGTCCATTTTTTTTACAGGAGTAAGCGTCTCAAGAGTGAATAGTTCTCGACCCTCCTGTCTCATGAGTTCCTCCATGTCAGGAGCCGGAGCAAACACTCTTTCGCAGTAAATATCGCTGTTGGCGTTAAGAATATGATAGAGAATCTGCAAACCCATGTAGGACATGCCGATCTCGTATGTATCCGGGAATGCAAAACCGACCCTGACCTTCACCTTGTCAGGGTCTTTAATCACACTGTTTACCTCGCCTCCGATATATCTGGCAGGCTTCTCTACTCTCTTTAATATCTTGTCAAGTTCTCTGTCTATCATAACAATCTGTCAAATTGTTCGTCATCACTTCTTCATCTGGCACTTCTTCAGTCAACGTGGACTCCTGAAACTATGTCCTCAAGAGATTTGCCCGTAAGTTCCTCTATCTGATTGACGAACCTGTAAACGTCTACCCTTTTCTCAAGTATAACAGCTTCTGCCTCAGGCCTTCCCATACGAATCGCCTTATCGATGATGTGCTGATATCTCCTGTTTACTCCTACAAACCCGTGCTCTATAACGGTTCTGTCTCCCAGGCATACCATGTCCGTTTCGGTTACCTCTTCAATCTGGGAGAATGGATCGTAGTGCATGTGAACACTGATGATATCGGCCTCACCGTCGTATCCCAGTCCACGCATGATCTCTGCCCCCTCCTTCTCGTGATCCTTAGAAAGGCGTACCAGATCATGAAGCATTCCGGCGGCATAGATAAGGTCTATATCCAGGTTCTTCCCGGCATCGTTTAAGGCGCTGCCGAGTGCACAAGCTACGAGCGCTACCGCCTCACAGTGCTTGCGGATATGCTCCGGTGTTTCATACTGATCCCAAAGAGCGCGACACTGGGCATCATTCGGATGTTTTACAGGTTTCTTCTCCATTTTAGAAATAATCCTCATCAAAATATTCAAGTTCAAAATCTTCTATCTTGATAATATCTCCGTCCTTAAGCCCCAGTTCCTTAAGTTTATCTATCGCCCCCGACTTTTCGATATACCTGTAAAGATATCTCATGGAACCGAAATCCTGGAAGTTTGTGGAATTGAATATTTTCAGAAGCTGCTTACCGCTGAGCTCGTATTCCCTGCCGTTAAAGGATGCATATACCGTCCTGTAATCCGGGTCGATATCATCCTTCTCAAAATCGAAGAGTTCATACTCTTCCTCCGGCTCAGGATTCTGGAGAGCCAGCTGAAGCTGATGAGCGGCCTCGCTCATGACTTCCGTTACGCCGTAGTTTATCGGCGCTGACATAGGGAACACCTTGTATCCTTTTCCCTCCACATACTCCTTAAACTCAAGATATTCGGGAGCATCATCTCCAATGATGTCGATTTTGTTTGCAACTACGATCTGAGGTTTTTTGAGAAGTTTCGGATCGTACTGCTCCAGTTCCTTATTGATCTTATCGAAGTCCTCGATCGGGTCTCTCCCCTCGCTGCCAGATACGTCTACTATATGAATGAGCACCTTGGTTCTCTCGATATGTTTCAGGAATCTGAAGCCCAGCCCTGCGCCCTCGCTGGCGCCTTCGATGATACCTGCGATATCGGCCATAACGAAGCTGGTGTCGTAAAGCTGCACAACCCCAAGGTTCGGGTCTATGGTGGTAAAGTGATAATTGGCGATCTTCGGCTTTACGCTTGTCGCAACGCTGAGCAGGGTGGATTTACCTACGTTAGGGAATCCCACAAGACCCACGTCCGCGATCATCTTCATTTCCAGGATGACCGTTCTCTCCTTTGCAAAGCCTCCGGCCTCCGCAAAGTTTGGCGCCTGCCTCGTGGATGTGGTGTACTTACAGTTGCCCTTGCCGCCTTTGCCGCCGCGGGCAGCCACGAAGCTCTGTCCGTGCTCCCTGAGATCACGCATTAAAAGTCCTGATTCTTCATCAATTACCATAGTACCGACAGGAACCTTGATCACGAGGTTTTCACCGGACTTACCGTAGCGCTTTCTCTTCATGCCGTTCTGACCGTCTTCCGCCTCGTACTTCCTCTTATATCTGAAGTCCATGAGCGTTCTCAGGTTCTCGTCGGCCTCAAAAATTACGTCGCCGCCTCTTCCTCCGTCGCCGCCGTCCGGACCTCCGTCAGGAACGTAAGGATCATGTCTGAAGGTAACAGCACCGTCGCCGCCTTTTCCTGATTTAATTGTTATTCTGGCTCTGTCTACTAACATGAGTCCTCCTGTATAGATAAAAGAAGCCCCTACGAATAGGGGCTCAATTGCACTGCAATGGGTCTACGCTTCTTTAGTATATACGCTGACCTGCTTTCTCTTCTTGTCTTTTCTCTCGAACTTTACAGCTCCGTCTATCTTTGCAAATAAAGTATCGTCTCCGCCGATTCCTACGTTGTTACCAGGGTGGATTTTTGTTCCTCTCTGTCTAACAAGGATGCTACCGGCACTTACGAACTGACCATCGCCGATCTTGACTCCCAGACGTTTCGACTCACTGTCTCGACCGTTCTTCGAACTACCTACACCTTTCTTACTTGCCATGGATCAGACACCTCCTTGTTTATCATCAATAATGGTTATAATTTCTTAGTTCAGAGCAGCTTCGATTGTCTCCAAAATAGCTGCCTTAACAGCCTTCTCATCTACTTCGATGTTGTTCTCTTTAGCGAATTCGATGAGCTCAGCCTTCTTCATTGACTTTAATGCAGGCTTCTTATCCTCTGCTGCATCAGCTTCTGCCGGTGCTTCAGGTGCTTCTGCTACAGGCTCCTCAGCCGGAACTTCTGCCTTAACGCCGCCGATAGCACTGATCTCTACCAGTGTATATGGCTGTCTGTGACCCTGCTTCTTCCTGTAGTCCTTCTTAGCCTTGTACTTGAAAATGACAACCTTCTTGCCCTTGCCTGTCTCTACTGCCGTACCTTCAACGGTAACTCCCTCAACGTAAGGAGCTCCAACCTTCACGCCAGCCTCGTCAGCCAGAACAAGCACCTTGTCAAATACGACTGTTTCGCCATCGGCTACGTTCAGCTTCTCAACCGTGATTCTATCACCGTTCTCAACCTTGTACTGCTTGCCTCCGGTCTCAATGATTGCATACATTTCTTATCGTTACCTCCTCTATCCAGTCTCGCCTACGTAGGCAGGCCGACCCTGTGCCAACCTTTATAAAAGAGCCCACTTCGAGCGGCTTACATCAAAATATTTTACATGAATGAAATTCATTTGTAAAGAAAAAACTTCTCTAATAATCATGTTTTTTGGCTTTTTACGGTCTGCTACAGCGCCTGTCAGTGATTTCGATCATCATTCATCTTCCTCATTTCTCTTCTCAAGAAATTCACTCACCTGCTTTGCCGTTCTCGCATAGGTAGACCTTCCAAGATATATGCTGCTCTTGTCATCAAAAAGTACCCTGCTGTGCTCCATTGCTTCAACCTTATCCATGTTGATCATGTAGCTTCTGTGACATAGCAGAAACCTTTCGTCCAGGGCTTTCTCCACATCGCTCAGCTTGCCGTAAAACTCATACAGGCCGTCGTTTGTATGAACCACAACCTTTCTTCTCATGTTCTCCATGTACACAATGGATTCTGCCGGCATGACATATATACCGAATCTACGCTTGATTACAAAAGTCTTTTTCATGATAAAATCCTCCTCTGCACATATTGCACAATGAGGAGGATTTAACATTCAATACAATGAATCCGACATTTTGTCAGGATTTCGTCCGATCCTGATTAGTCCTCCGATTCTTTGTAGGTAATCAGATCCTCAGCGATTTCGTTGGCAGCGATGGATACAGGCTTGATCACGTCTGCCTCTGTAAGCTTCGGCATGCCTTCTATAATGTCTCTCGATCTCTTGGCAGCTAAGATTACCAGCGTATATCTGCTGTCTACCTTTGATCTTAATGTTCCAACTGATGGATATAACATCTTAGTCCTCCTTATATCTGCCGACAATGGTTGCGGCCTGTTCATCATTCATCCTGCAGCGTTCGCTGAGAATCATAAACTCTACAGCGTCCACCGCGTCTTCCAATATATCGTTTACAACTGCATAATCGTACTTTCCGACCAGACTAATCTCGTTTACAGCGTTGGCCATCCTTCTTTCGATGACCTCCGTCTCATCGGTGCCTCGTCCGACGAGCCTCTGTCTCAGAATCTCGATGGAAGGCGGCAGAACGAAAATGAGAATGCTCTCCGGGAAGTTCTCCTTCACCTGCAAAGCGCCCTGCACGTCTATCTCAAGGAGCACATCGATGCCCTTTTCCAGCCATTCTTCCACCTGCTTCCGAGGTGTCCCATAAAAATTACCGTAAACATCGGCATATTCTATGAAACCGCCGGCCGAAATCAGCTTCTCGAAGCCGTCTTTGTCCGAGAAATAGTAGTGAACGCCGTGTTCCTCACCTTCCCGTGGCTGCCTCGTGGTCATGGATATAGAAAGCTTGATATCTTCCCTTCTTCCGAGCAGTTCCTTGCAGATGGTTCCCTTTCCCGTGCCTGACGGGCCGGAAATTACGAAAAGTTTTCCTCGTGTCATCAGCTTCTCCAGATTCTACAGATCGTAGTACATGTCATATTCCATAGGTGTCGGCATCTGATTCTGCTTCGCAGTGTCTGCCCTCTTGTTTTCCAGCCAGATCTCGATGAGTCTTTCAGGGAAAACGCCGCCCTTTGTCAGGAACTCGTGGTCTGCTTCGAGCGCGTCAAGCGCCTGATCCAAAGTTGCCGGAAGTCCCTTGAGCTTCGCCTTCTCTTCATCGCTGAGATCGAACAGGTTGAAGTCATATGGTCCGTACCCTTCCGCTACAGGATCGATCTTATTCACCACGCCGTCGATACCAGCCATCATGATGGCTGCGAATGCGTAGTAAGGATTGCATGTGCCGTCAGGGTTTCTGATCTCAAATCTCTTCTTGTCAGGATCCTTGGCATAAGCCGGGATTCTGATGACGGAGCTTCTGTTTGCCGTTGCAAATCCGATGGTTACAGGGGCTTCATATCCGGGAACCAGTCTCTTAAATGAGTTGGTGCTCGGATTTGTGAAAGCGCATACTGCTGCGATGTGCTTCAGGATTCCGCCCATGAAGTTCATGGCAAGTTCCGAAAGCTGTGAATAACCGTTCTCATCGAAGAAGAGTGGCTTGCCATCCTTAAAGAGGTGCATGTGTACGTGCATTCCGTTTCCTGCCTCTTCAAATACCGGTTTCGGCATGAAGGTTGCCGTTCTTCCCTCTCTGATCGCCTCGTTCTTGATCAGGTACTTGGTCATCATGGTCTTATCGGCCATCTCCGTTACGCCGCCGAATTCAACTTCGATTTCAAGCTGTCCCGGGCCGCCCACTTCGTGGTGGTGATACTTAACCTTGATCCCCATTTCTTCCATGAGCATTGCGACTCTGCTTCTGAAATCGTAGAGAACGTCGTGAGGAGGTGCCATGTGATAACCGGCCTGATGACCCATCTTGTATCCGAGGTTGTATTCCTCTTCCTTCTTGTTCCACTCAGCCTGCTCTGCATCGATTGCAAAGTGTGACTTGTTCGGATCCGTGGAGTAGCTTACGTTGTCGAATACGTGGAATTCGTACTCAGGTCCAACGCGCATCGTATCTGCGATTCCCGTTTCTTTCAGGTATGCCTCTGCACGCTTTGCAACGTTTCTCGGATCCTGGTCGAAACGATAGTTGTCAGGATAGGAGATAACGTATACGTCGCCTATCATGGACATGGTCGGAATTTCAACGAATGGATCTATGTATGCGCTTGAAAGGTCAGGAATGAAAACCATGTCGCTCTTCTCAACGGGAGCAAATCCGTAGTTGCTTCCATCGAATCCGATGCCGCTCTTCATGGTATCCTCTGTAAACCTGTCAGCAGGTATTGTAAGGTGTCTCCACCTTCCGTTCAGGTCGATCATCATGAAATCAACCATCTTGATTCCGTTGCCAGTGATGTACTGTTTTGCTTCTTCAAAAGTCTTAAACATACTCTCTCTTCGGCAGGCCCCGGGCCTCACCTATTCCTTTCTTTTCAGCGCGATAACACACAAAATTAGCCGTTTCTCGATATTCCGGCAAATTATTATACACTAACATGCATATTTTGTAAATCACTTGCGCCCATCTTTCTTCGCAAGCTTTGCATTTATTCCGTGTTTAGCTTATTCGATGTTCTGAACCTGCTCCCTGATCTTTTCTATCTCGCTCTTGGTCTCAAGCATGAGAGAGGTGATCTGCATATCGTTGGCCTTAGAGCCTATGGTGTTCGCTTCCCTGTTCATCTCCTGAACGAGGAAATCCAGCTTCTTGCCTACCGGGCCTGTGCTCTCCGTCAGAATTGTCCTAAGCTGCTGCATGTGGCTATCCAGTCTCACAAGTTCCTCTGTGATATTGGCCTTATTCGCAAAGACTGCCGCTTCAACCAGAATCCTGTCCTGTGGGATCTCCACCTGCCCGCCGATGAGGTCTGCGATCCTGCCCGTAAGCTTGTTCACGTATTCCTCTGCCACCTGCGGCGCCCGCTCGTCGATCTTCTTTACCAGCTCTCTTATGATCTCGCCTCTCTTTAAGAGATCGTCTGCAAGCTTTGCCCCTTCAACTGCCCGCATCTCATCCAGCGCCTTTGCAGCCTCAGCTACTGCCCCTGAGATGACTGCGCTCACTTCTTCCTCATTCTCTACATCAGGCACAGCCTTGAGAACGTCCGGCAGGTTTGCCACCAGCTCCAGGCTGATATCCCCTGTGAGGCCGTATTCCTGCTGTAAAATTTTCAGGTTCTCCACGTACTGCCCGGCGACGATGGTATTGAGTTTGATGGTCGTGTCTTCCTCCGTCAGGTTTTCGATGATGATGTTGACCTCTGCCTTTCCCCTCTTCACCTTCTCCTTCAGGAGCGCCTTCACCTTCTCCTCTGCAAAGGAGTATCGTTTCGGCATCTTCACGTAGATGTCGGCGTACCTGTGGTTTACCGTCTTAATCTCTGCTGTAACGTTTCTCTTACCATCGGAAAATTCTCCTCTTCCGAATCCTGTCATGCTTTTTATCATCTTTTACTTCTCCATTCTTTCGTCTATAATGATAATACTAACATTATAGAATTTCAGACAGAAAAACTCAAGTTATGGAGGTAACATATGTCATTTGACGGCATGGCAACCTACGCTGCCGTAGCAGAACTCAGAGACAATCTCATACTCGGCAAAATCGAGAAGGTGTATCAGCCCCAGCCTGAGCAGCTTCTCCTTCACGTGCACACAAAGGGCGGCAAGAAGCGGCTGTTCATCAGTGTGTACGGCAATCACTGCGGAGCATATCTCGTGGACAGTCTCCCGGAAAATCCCCTCGAACCGCCCACCTTTTGTATGGTCCTGCGCAAGCACATCAGTGCCGGCAGGATCACGGACATCGTCCAGCACGAGAACGACCGAATCATCGAGATTCTCATCGAGACGGTGGATGAACTCGGCTTTAACGTGAACAGGAAGCTGATCATAGAAATCATGGGTAAGCACAGCAACGTCATGCTGGTGGATATGCAGAGCGGCAGGATCCTGGACAGCATTAAGCACATATCCATCGATGTGAACAGAGCTCGCCAGATTCTCCCGGGCAAGGCTTACGAATATCCTCCTGCCCAGGAAAAGACGCCGTTTACGGAAGTCACCAGAGAGCAGATGGAAGAGATTACAGAAGGGGAGATACAAAAGTCACGGGCGATCATGGGGAGCGTGCAGGGAATCTCTCCTGCCCTCGCAGAGACCATGGCTTCTGCAGAAAGCCCTTACGATAGGCTTCAGGAAATCATCGCATCGGCAGATGAGCGCAGATTCGCTCCCGTCGTTTACCTGGACAAAGACGACAAACCTTGCGACTTTCATATCACGGAGCTTTCCGTCTACGACGATACCTATGAGAGAATCTATTTTGATACCTTCAGCCAGGCCGCATCATTCTTTTTTAAAAACAGGGAGTCATCCAACACCGTTAAGCAGCGTGCCGGAGACCTGTTGAGGGTCATCAACGGGCTCTTGGATAAGGATAAGCTGAAGGTGCAGCGGCTGAACGAGGACCTATATAAGGCGGAAAACTCCGATAAGTACGGGCTGTACGGCGAGCTTCTCACAGCCAACATACACCTCTGCAAAGCCGGCGCCAAGTCGGTTACGGTGACAAATTACTACGACGGCAATCCCATTGAGATTCCACTGGATCCTAAGTTCAGTGCCTCGCGAAATGCGCAGAACTACTACAAGAAATACGGGAAATACAAGACGGCTGTCAAAGAGAAGAAGATCCAGCTTGAGGAGACCCACGGGGAGATCGAATACCTTGAGTCTGTTGCCCAGTTTACGGAACAGGCTGGAACCATTGAAGAGCTGGAGGCCATCAGGCAGGAGATGATCGAATCGGGATTCATAAGATTCCGCAAGACATCCAGGAAGCAGAGCAGAAATGCCAAGCCAAAACCTATCTCCTACACCCTTCCTTCCGGCAAAAAGGTTCTCGCCGGGAGAAACAACAAGGAGAACGACTGGCTGACCTTAAAGCATGCCGCATCTTCAGACATCTGGCTGCATACAAAGGACATACCGGGATCTCACGTCATCCTTTTCACTGAAGGCTCAGAGCCTGAAGAGAGCGACCTCTTTGCAGCAGCGCGGATCGCAGCATTTCACAGCAAGGGAAAGGATTCCGCCAACGTTCCCGTTGACTACACGAAGGTTCGCTACGTGAAGAAGCCTAACGGTGCCAAGCCGGGCATGGTGATATTCACCCACAACAGGACGCTCTACGTAGACCCGAAGCAGCCTGAACAGAATTAAAACGAAAGAATCATAATCAACAAAAATCAAAGGACTGTCACCCGGGAGAAAATCCAGTGAGACAGTCCTTTGTTATGAGTAGGACTAAACCGAAAGGTTTGCCATGCAAATGAATTCCGTCTTCCGCCCTATCCCAGATAGCTTCTGAGAATGCTGTAAACGATGAACAGTAGGATAATCGGAAGAACGATGTAAAAGTAGTACTTAAGGCCGTTTGGCAGGCTGAGTCCCTTGCCGTTTGCTCCTGCAACTTCATCCTGAAGTCTCGCATACTTCCAGCGGAAGATAACGTAAGCCAACATGAGAACTGCACCGATCGGCAGGCAGATTCCCGATGAGATGAAGTCCATGAAGTCGAAGAGTCCGAAGCCCATGATGGTTAAGGAACCTATGGAGCCGCCTGCAAATGAATAGGTTACAGGGATGGACAACAGGAACATTGCACAGACGATGACGATTGCGCTCGTCTTTCTCGTAAGCTTGGTGCTGTCTGTCAGCGTTGCAACCAGTGACTCTGCTCCTCCGAGAATCGACGTGAATCCTGCGAAGAATACGCAGAGCATGAAGAGTCCGCCGAAGATTCGTCCGAAGGATCCCATTGCCGTAAAGAGCTGCGGAAGCGTTACGAAAATGAGTGACGGTCCTGCCGTAGGCTCGATTCCAAATGAGAAGAGTGCCGGTACGATGAGAAGTCCTGCAAGGATGGCGATCAGCGTGTCTAAAAGACCTGTTGTAACGGCTGATCCAAACAGCGATGACTCCTTCTCAAGATAGCTTCCGTAAACGAAAGCACAGCACATTCCTATACCGATGGAGAAGCAAACCTGCATACCTGCTGCGGAGATAACCGAAAGGTTAATTGCCGAGAAGTCAGGCTTCAGGTACCAGATGAGACCTTCGCTTGCACCCGGCAGGGTGTTTGCATAAATCGCAAGTCCAATCATGATAACGAAAAGGGTCGGGAGCAGAATCGAGCAAATACGCTCAACGCCTCTCTTTACACCCGACAGCAGGCACGCAAGGAGAAGCAGTGCTGCAATTAGATTACCGATGATTGATACGGTGCTCCCTGCGTATGCTCCGAATACGCCGCCGATCTGATCGGCATCCATTCCCTCGAAGGTACCGCCGATAACCTTTGGAATGTATCCGCCGCCCCATCCACCTACGATGGTGATGGCGTAACTGCATATGAGAAAGATTGCAATTGCGCCAAGCCAGCCGATGGACTGCCATGGATTTTTCTTGTTCCCCTCCAGAACGCGCATACCTGAAATCGGTGACTGCTGAGATGCACGTCCGAGTGCCAGCTCAATCATGAAGCACGGTATACCGAAAATGAGAACCATGATAACGTATACGAGGAGGAATGCTCCGCCTCCGCTGTTTCCTACAACGTAAGGGAACTTCCACAGATTGCCGATGCCTATGGCGAAGGCTGCCATACTCATCATGAATCCGAATTGGGATGAGAATCCTCTCTTTTCCATATTATTTCTGTTCCGAAGGGCGCATAGGTCACCCTCCGGCATTTCCTTTCTCTAACTTTTTTCGATTCATGCCGCACGTTTTGCGCGGCACCCTATAGAATCGCAGTTTCCTATTTGTACAGCAGGTCTTCGCAGTATCTGTAAACGAACTCCGTTGGCGTAATACCCTGCTCCTTTGCACCGTTGAGCGCCAAGATCATGTTGGATGGCATGATGTCTTCCACCTTCTTGCGAAGTGACTCTGCGTCTCCATCGTAGAGGTATTCCTCTGCTCCGCAGATAACGCCTGCCGTATTGTGCCACCACTCTACCGTATAGAGGATGTCCTTCTCTTCGATCAGCTTCGCCAGTCTGATTTCCTCTTCCTGTGAAGAAGCCTTCAGACCGTTGTTGCTGGAACCGAAGAGATACTTGCACTTAAGCTTCGGTATCGTCTCGTCGTCGAATATTCCGCCGATTGCGCAAGGGCTCAGAATGTCCACTTCCTGGAAAAGAATCTCGGAAACCGGTACAACGCTGATGTCGTATCCCGGGTGCTGCTCGATGAAATCGCTGCATGCAGCATCATCGATGTCTGCGATGACCAGGCTCTTCACGCCGCCTTCAAGCAGGTGCTCACCCATGTACCAGCCAACTGCTCCAAGACCCATGAGGGCAGCCGTTTTGCCTTCAACCGAGCGAACGCCTTCTTTGAAGTTAATGGCTTCCAGGAGCGCCAGATATACTCCGTATGCAGTCGGTGTTCCCGTTGCGCCGGTCTTTGCCTTAACGCCGCCTGTGTACTGCATCGAGTATCCCTGATCGATCATCACATCCGACATCTCAACCGGGAAGTTCATGTCAGGTCCCGTCATATCCCTGCAGCTATCCAGTGCAAATGCCAGGAATCCCATGATCTCCATATTGTCAAGATCCAGCGGATCCATGGTTACCGTTGCCTTGCAGCCGCCAAACGGCAGATGTCCTGCAATATTCTTAAAGCTCATGCCGCGTCCCAGGTTCAGACCGTCTATGATCACCTCGATTTCAGGCTCCTCATAGGTATGGCGCCTGATACCGCCTGCCATGATTGAATGGCTCTTGTTGAGGAGTCCCAGCTTGCGGCTGTGCTCGTTCATCATGTATCTGATGTCGTACTTCTCATAGTAGTAGATATCGATGCCGAAGTGCTTCCCTGCTCTCAGCAGATCGATTACTTCATTCAGATAATCCGTCTGACCGTACTTATCAAACAGCGCCCAAACTTCCTTTGTGTTCAGGTATCTTGCATCTTCCGTAAAGATTCCGTCTATAACCCAATCGTGATTGTATGCAGCGAAATCGTGATCCGGTTCCCATTCCTTTGCGGCATACAGTCTTACGATTCCAGTCTTAAAATCGTAACGGATTCGCATCGTCGTAAGTCCCTCTTCCTTAAGAGGAATAAACAGACTTTTTTCTCCAAGTCTTCCCATGTTTGCATCTCCTTTACTTCTGCTCAATTTTAGAGCAATCCTTCAAAATATGTCCGATAAAAATATATCACGGGTTAATTTGCAAATCCATAGAATTCTTGAATATTTATACTATTTTTGAATGATTATACAAACATGATGTGATCTTATGAAAAAGCAGCCCATTTCCTCCGGATTTTATTAAGTTACTCACTGCATTTTTTCGCAAAAGATAAAGCCGCCAAATTTTCAAATCCTGTAGAAGTGGTTGTAATCTGAAAAGGCAACGTATTAGTCTAATGGCCTGCAAGAAATGTTAACGAAAGAGCGATTTTTGAAGGGAAAGGTACCAATTACACATGGATTTAGGGAAAATAGTGCAAAACTCAGTGTAATAGCGGTGCTTCGTTAACGTACGTATTCTAAACAGTTCCCAGAAGTGAGTAATTGCAACACTTTCAGGGATGCATAAAAGAGAGTACGTTGCCTCGGTGAAAAATAACAAAAACTGTAAGCGGATGTTCTCGCCTAAGCCTCGCGGTTTGAACCTTGGAAAGCCTCTTTGGGGTTCGCCGCCCTCTACGCCCACGTGGAATTTCACCACAGATTGATGGTATGCCCGTCATATTAAAAAACTGCCCGGGAGAATTACTCTCCTCCAGGCAGTTCTGAAAAGATGAATATGTATGTCCTATAGTGAATTGCAATGTAAACTGATATTTACTATCTGCAGTTTCGGTTTTATGCCGCACACTTTAAGTAAATCGGCGATGCAAATTAATTAATAATTTTATTTTCTATATTTATTCCTTTCTTCTGATCAGTAAAATGGTCATAACAGCACCCGATAGGAGCATTGCTGTAAACCAGGTGAACAGATTCGTGTTATCACCTGTTTCAGGCTCGCTGCTCTTTTTATTATCTGGACTTGATTCCGATGGAGGCTCTGTTTTACTGGTTGTTACTGCCGCAGGAACCGTCGTCTTATTGGTTGCTTCTGACTCGGACGTCTGCTCCGTGGTTGTAGGTTCCGTTGTCACTGGCTCCGTCGTGGTCGGCTTCGTCTCTGTGGTCTCCGTCACCGGCTCCGTTGTGGTCGGCTTCGTCTCCGATTCTGTCTCCGTGGTCTCTGTCTCCGGCTCCGTTGTGGTGGTCTCCGTCACCGGCTCCGTCGTTGTCGGCTTCGTCTCCGTCTCTGGCTCCGTCGTTGTCGGCTTCGTCACCGGCTCCGTCGTGGTCGGCTCTTCATCGTCC
>JAFTHD010000121.1 GCA_017457585.1 Bacillota bacterium
GACCGGAAATCCACACATTAACCTTCCGAAAGGCAAAACCACGAATGGTTCCTGCCAAGTTTCCCCTTGCAGTTTTCATCCGTGGTTTTGGTGTAGACAAACGCTTACGGCATCCGCAGCTCACAGCGGTAGCTGCAGACGCTCAAAACTCGTTGTTGTTTGGATTTTTATTTGCCCGACAGATACTCGTCTATACTTGCCGCAGCAGTCTTTCCTGCACCCATTGCAAGGATTACGGTAGCTGCGCCGGTCACCGCGTCACCGCCTGCATAGATACCTTCTCTGTTGGTAGCGGCATTTTCGTCCGTTCCTATACCGCCTCTGTCGTTGGCAGCGAGTTCATCCGTGGTCTCGAGAATCAACTTGTTAAGCTTCGTCCCGATGGCCATGATGACGCAGTCAACATCGAGCACGTAGTTGGACCCTTCGATCTCTACAGGCCTTCTTCTTCCGGAGGCGTCAGGCTCTCCAAGTTTCATCTTGATACACTCGATACCCGTAACGTGTCCTTCTTCATCTCCGATGACCTGAACAGGATTCCTCAGAAGCTGGAAGTCGATTCCCTCTTCTATTGCGTGGTGGATTTCCTCACGCCTTGCAGGAATCTCCTCCATGGATCTTCTGTAGACGATATACACCTTCTCTGCGCCCATTCTCATTGCGCATCTTGCAGCATCCATTGCAACGTTGCCGCCGCCTACGACTGCAATTCTCTTTCCTGGAGGAACCGGCGTATCGTACTCATCGAGATATCCCTTCATCAGGTTGATACGCGTCAGATATTCGTTTGCCGAGCATACTCCGAGCAAATTTTCACCAGGTATGCTCATGAAGGATGGCAGGCCTGCGCCCGTTCCGACGAATACAGCCTCATATCCTTCTTCCATAAGCTCATCTACTGTCTCTGCTCTTCCGATGATCGCGTTGTTTATGAAGGTAACACCTTTCTTTTCCAGTTTCCCAACTTCGTCTGCAACGATATCCTTTGGCAGTCTGAACTCAGGAATTCCATAGGCCAAAACGCCGCCCGGCTTGTGAAGCGATTCGAATACGGTAACTTCATAGCCCTTGTTCGCAAGGTCTCCTGCACATGTGAGGCCAGCAGGGCCTGCTCCGACTACGGCAACCTTCTTGCCGTTTGATTCCGGAGCTTCATCCGCTTCATCGTATCCCTTAACGTGCTCTGCATGCCAGTCAGCCACGAACCTTTCCAGTCTTCCGATGGACACCGGTTCGCCTTTGAGTCCTCTCACGCACACTCCCTCGCACTGGTTCTCCTGAGGACAAACTCTGCCGCATATCCTCGGAAGCGCACTGGTCTCAGAAATAATCTGATATCCTGCCTCAAACTCACCGTTTGCCACCTTTGCGATGAACTCAGGAATCTTTACCATGACAGGACAGCCCTTGGTACACGGCTTATTCCTGCACTTGAGACATCTCATGGCTTCGTTGACAGCCTGCTCAGGCGTATATCCGCTGGAAACCTCTTTGAAATTTCTCGCTCTTACCATAGGGTCCTGTTCAGGCATAGGATTCTTTACTTCTTTAAAATTAATCATTGTAACGAACACCTCCTGTCAACCTGCAAACGTGAGATCTATCCTCAGCTTCCTGCTCTTTGTAATATGCATTTCTCTTGATGAGCTCATCCCAGTCGACCTTGGCGCCGTCAAATTCCGGCCCGTCAACACATACGAACTTGTTCTCGCCGCCGACGAGACATCTGCATCCGCAGCACATGCCCGTACCGTCTATCATGTAAGCGGTCAGGGAAGCGACTGACTTGATTCCGTAGCTTTCTGCGATCTGGCAGGTGAACTTCATCATCATCGGAGGTCCTACTGCAACGACTTCATCGTATTCGTTGCCTGCCTCGATGAGTTCCTTCAGCTTATCGGTGGTGAAACCCTTTTCGCCGTAGGAGCCGTCATCGGTCGTTATGTAAAGGTTGTCGGTTCCTGCTCTGAACTCGTCCTCTAAGATTACGTGCTGCTTGCTCTTAAAGCCGGCGATCATATCCACTTCGATGCCGTGATCGTGCATTCCGCAGGCGAGAGGATATGCAAGGGCATTACCCGTTCCGCCGCCTACTACGCATACCTTCTTCAGGCCTTCCATCTCAGTCGGTTTCCCGAGAGGTCCTACAACGTCCAGCAGGTAATCTCCTTCTTCCAGTTGATCCATCAGCATGGTGGTCCTTCCCACTGCCGCATAGATCAGATCTATGGTTCCTGCCTCTGAATCGTGTCCTGCCATGGTGAGAGGAATTCTCTCACCGTATTCATCCGTTCTCAAAATGATGAACTGTCCGGGCTTAGCCTTTCGAGCTACAAGCGGAGCATCGATAACAAGCCAGGTCATGTTCTCATTAAGAACTCTCTTCTTAACTACTTTGTACATTGCATCTGCTCCTTCCCTTACAGACTTTCTTCAAATCTCTTCCTCTGGCGAATCAGCTTCGCATACCTTTCTCTGTCGAGTCTCTCACCTTCGTTGAACAGCATCTCTGCTCTGTCAGGATCCTTGAGCTCAAGTGAATTGTATCTTACTTCGCCTCTCAGGAATTCACGGTAACTTTCCGTTGGAGGTGCACAGTCAATGGACATCGGGTTCTGTCTCTTCTGGATGAGTGCAGGGTTGTATCTGAACAGGTTCCAGTATCCTGCTCTTACCGCTGCCTTCATCTCCGCCATCGACTTGTTCATGCCTGCCTTGATTCCGTGGTTGATGCAAGGTGCGTATGCTATTACGATGGAAGGCCCGTCGTATGCCTCGGCTTCCTTGAGCGCCTTCAGCGTCTGTGCAGGGTTTGCACCCATTGCGATCTGCGCAACGTAGATGTATCCGTAGGAAATGGCTATCTGCGCCAGGTTCTTCTTCATGACGGATTTACCTGAGGCTGCAAACTGTGCAACTGCACCGATTGGCGTTGACTTGGAGGACTGCCCGCCTGTATTGGAGTAAACCTCGGTATCGAATACGAGAACGTTTACATTTTCACCGGAAGCCAGCACGTGGTCGAGACCGCCGTAACCGATATCGTATGCCCATCCGTCGCCGCCGAAAATCCAGATTGACGGTTTCGGGAGAGTGTCCTTATTTTCAACGATGTACATGGCATCCTCGTCGTAGCTGCCTACGCATGCCTTGACGAGCGCATCGCCTGTCTTCGTCGCCTTAACGGGATCATCCTTTGAAATGAGCCAAGCATTGGCAACGTCCTTGAACTCTGCTCTGTCTGCCAGTCTCTCTACGACGTGCTCCGTCTCCTGTCTTCTGGCCTTCATGGCAATAGCCATGCCGTAACCGAACTCTGCGTTGTCCTCAAAGAGCGAGTTAGCCCATGCAGGACCCTTGCCCTCGTCCGTAACGGTGTACGGGGATGCAGGCGCTGAAAGTCCCCAAATTGAGGAGCATCCAGTGGCATTGGCTATGAACATTCTCTCTCCAAAGAGCTGCGTAACCAGCTTCGCATATGGCGTTTCTCCGCAGCCCGGGCATGCTCCCGAGAACTCTAAGAGCGGTTTAATGAACTGAGTTCTCGTAATGGACTCGGTGCTCCCGATTTCAGGCTTGTTCTTCACGTTCTTAACGAGATAGTTGAACTCTTCCTGAACCTGAACTTCGGAATCCGCTGCAGGGATCAGCTCCAGTGCCTTCTGTCTTGAAGGACATACCTCTACGCAGGAGCCGCATGCGGTACAGTCCAGTGCACTGATCGCAATGGAGAAGAATTTGTTCCTATCAAAGTTCAGAGGAATGGAGCTTCCTTTGAACTCTTCCGCCTCGTGACTGTCCAGTACGAACGGCCTGATTACTGCGTGCGGACATACGTATGAGCACCAGTTACACTGCATGCACTTGGTGGAATCCCACTTCGGGATCTCCACTGCTACGCCTCTCTTTTCGAAGGCTGCCGTGCCCGATGGCACCATGCCGTCTTCGAGACCGATGAAGGCAGATACCGGTACATCGTCTCCCCTCATGCTGTTTGTCGGCTTGAGGATGTTGTTGATATATGCTGTGTGAAGGTCATCTCTTCCCGTTGCCATAACCACTTCTTCCGTAGG
This sequence comes from Bacillota bacterium, assembly GCA_017457585.1. Next base: position 4,074 of record JAFTHD010000121.1, read on the forward strand.
ATCGGCGTCTGCCCAGCTTGCAGGCACTTCCACCTTGTGAACGTGGGTCATACCTGCGTCCACGGCTTCGTGGTTCATGTTTACTATGTTCTGACCCTTTGCGCCGTAAGTCTTCGATATGGCATCCTTCATGTACCCTACAACGTCGCCGATAGGAATGATCTCTGCCAGCTTGAAGAAGGCAGCCTGCAGAACTGTATTTGTCCTTGTCTTGAGGCCCAGATCCATTGCGATCTTAACGGCATCACAGGTGTAGAACTGAATGTCGTTTTCCGCTATGTGCTTCTTAACGTGTCCAGGAAGCTTTTCGTCCAGTTCTTCATCTGTCCAACTGCAGTTGAGCAGGAATATTCCGCCCTTCTTCACGTCCTCTACCATGTTGTACTTGTAGATGTACGGCATCTTGTGGCATGCCACGAAGTCTGCCTGCTTAACGTAGTAGGTGGACCTTATCGGTTCATCACCGAATCTCAGGTGTGATATCGTAACGCCGCCTGACTTTTTCGAGTCGTACTGGAAGTATGCCTGAACGTACTTACCCGTGTGGTCTCCTATGATTTTCACGCTGTTCTTGTTGGCGCCTACGGTACCGTCAGCTCCGATTCCCCAGAACTTACATGCTACGGTGCTGTGCGGTGCAACATCCGGATTTTCTGAACCCTGTATGGAAAGGTTCGTCACGTCGTCCTCTATTGACAGCGTGAACTCCTTCTTCGGGCTTCTCTTCCAAAGGTTCTCGTAAACTGCCAGAATATCTCCCGGCTGCACGTCCTTCGATCCGAGCCCGTATCTTCCTCTTGCGATGAACTTGTTTTCGAACTTCGTTCCCTTGAGTGCTGCAACAACGTCAAGGTAGAGCGGCTCTCCGAGAGATC
>JAFTHD010000122.1 GCA_017457585.1 Bacillota bacterium
ATCAGATCTCTACACTGATCGGAGAAAAGGTACAACTGTTTGATAATCTGCGGCCGCTGTGCGAGAACACCTTTGTTCCACAGAAATCTGCAAATCAGGTCGCGGCGTGACTTTGGCAATCAATTTCGTTAACGAGTATAACTAGTTCAGTTCTTCGTTGCCGACAGAGTCCAGATCTTCGAGCGCTTTTTCGTAAGCTTCAAATATGGCGTCTCTGATTTTGTTTCTCGTGGATGAATTGAGAGGATGAGCTATATCTCTAAAGTCTCCTTCACCCATCTTCCTGCTTGGCATCGCGATAAATAGACCATTCTGTCCATCGATGATCTTAATGTCATGAACAACGAATTCATCATCAAAAGTAATCGAAACAACAGCTTTCATCTTTCCATCATCGCTTACCTTGCGTACTCTGACATCAGTCACATTCATAAATTTGTACCACCTTTCAAGCGAAGCAGAAATATGTATTATTATTATGCCTTTCGCATATTATAACAAATTTGAGTATTTATGTAAATAATGAATTTTGCAAAAATTCCATTATTTTACGCGCGGTATATTCATCAAACTTTTTGCAAATTTAGGACAAGCATGCACAATATATGGTATAATTTATTGTAACTATGTGTAAGGAGGCGCAAGAATGATAGATTTGCGAGAATATAAAAGGATACATTGTATCGGAATAGGCGGAATTGGGCTGTCAGCAATTGCTGAGATTCTCATGTCCAGAGGATATCAGGTTTCCGGTTCCGATATGAAGGAAAGTGATATGGCTGAGAAGCTGAGAGCGGACGGCATCGATGTCATCGTTGGCCACAGCGCCGATAATGTGGAAGGTGTTGACCTCATCATCTATTCTGCTGCAATTGGAATGGATAATCCGGAACTTGCAAAGGCTGAGGAACTTGGAATTCCTGCAATCACGAGAGCCCAGGCCTTAGGTGCACTCATGACGGAGTACGATAACAGCATCGCGGTATCGGGTACCCACGGCAAGACGACTACTACGGCAATGATTTCACTGATTCTGAGAGAAGCAGGACTTGATCCAACCATTCTTGTTGGCGGCAATCTCAGCGAGATTGGCGGCAACGTCAAGGTGGGGAACAGCAAGTACTTCGTAACGGAAGCATGCGAGTACATGGACAGCTTCCTGAGTCTCAAACCGAAGATTGAGATTATTTTAAACATAGACTCTGACCATTTGGATTACTTTAAAGATGTAGATCATATAGCCAGATCCTTCGATGAGTTCGCAGGACTTGTGCCTGAGGACGGCGTCGTGATAGCGTACGATGCTAACCCGTTCGTAAAGAGCGTGATTGAAGGGAGACCGAATGCGGTAACCTTTGGCCTCTCAGAGACATGTGACTACTACGCTTCCGATATAGAGTTCAACAGCGAGGGAATGCCTGGATTTACCGTAAGGAACGGAGAAAACACCCTTTGCAGAATGAACCTCTCCGTGCCTGGAGAGCACAACATTCTCAATGCCCTCTCGGCCTTTGCATGCGCACACATTCTCGGCGTAAGCCCGGAGACCATCGCAAAGACTTTGCAGGAGTACACGGGAACCCAGAGAAGGTTCGACGTCCTCGGTACGACAAAGGGCGGCGTTAAGATCATAGACGACTATGCACATCATCCGACGGAGATCAAGGCGACGCTGGCGGCGGTAAGAAAGATGAAGCACGAGAAACTTTGGTGTCTTTTCCAGCCGCACACATACACGAGAACTATGGCGCTCATGGATGAGTTCGCCACAGCATTTGATGAAGCGGATGAAATCGTCCTGGCGGAGATTTACGCGGCAAGGGAGAAGAACATCCACAAGATCAGTTCCAACCAGCTTGTAGAGAAGATTAAGGAGAAGGACCCTGATAAGGCGGTAAGCTGTATAGAGAATTTTGAGGATATTGCAAAGTACGTATACGAAAATGCCAAAGAAGGCGACCTGGTGCTGACCATGGGCGCAGGAGACATATACAGAGTCGGAGAGATGATTCTGGAACTGGATAAGTAGAAAAGGCGGAGGAGCGAAGAGATGACATATCAGGAATATGAGAAGCTGGAGCAGGAGCGCATAGAGAGAAACATCAAGTATATGGAAGCCGGCGTAAACTTCATCGATATCAGAAGCGCATATATCGATGAAGGCGTTGAAATAGGCAAGGGCACGACCATTTACCCTTGCGTTGTAATCGAAGGGGCTACCAAGATCGGCGAGAACAATCTCATCGGGCAAAACAGCAAGATACGCGATTCCATAATCGGAAACGGAAACAACATCGAGAGCTCCGTGATCTTCGAGAGCCAGGTGGGTGACGAAAACAAGGTAGGACCGTTTGCCTACATGAGACCGAACAGCCAGGTGGGCAACGGATGCAAGGTGGGAGACTTCGTTGAAATCAAGAACTCATCCATGGGTGACGGTGCAAAGGCTTCCCATCTGACGTACATCGGCGATTCAGACGTTGGCAGCAAGGTGAACCTGGGCTGCGGAGTCGTATTCGTCAACTATGACGGCAAGCACAAGACGAGAAGCGTCATTGACGATGGTGCTTTCATAGGATGTAACGTCAACATCGTTTCGCCTGTACATGTGGGGGAAAGCGCCTACGTTGCAGCGGGGAGCACGGTGACAGAGGATGTTCCGTCGGGAGCACTCTTTGTGGCAAGAGACAGAGGCATAACGAAGGAAGGCTGGGTAGAGAAAAAGGGAATTTTGAAGAAGTAGTGTGCTGCCCCTGGAGGCAGAAAGGGAGAAACGATGAAAAGGAGCATTTTTTCTGACTACAAGGTATTCACAGGTAATTCTCACCCTGAGCTTGCAAGTGAAATTGCAGCTCTCATGGGCAAGCCGCTGGGCAAATCCACGGTGAGCAAGTTCAGCGATGGAGAAGTTTCCGTCAGCATATGGGAGACCGTAAGAGGTTCGGACGTCTTTATCATCCAGTCCACCTGCGATCCCGTAAACGATAACATGATGGAGCTGCTCATCATGATAGACGCTATGAAGAGGGCTTCCGCCGGCAGAATAACAGCCGTCATTCCTTACTACGGTTATGCCAGGCAGGACAGGAAGGCTAAGGCCAGAGACCCGATCACGGCGAAGCTGGTCGCCAACATGATCGAGGCAGCCGGGGCCGACAGGGTGCTGACCATGGATCTTCATGCGGCGCAGATACAGGGTTACTTCGATATACCGGTAGACCATCTCCTCGGTATGCCGATCATAGAAAAGTACTACGAGAAGCAGAATATTGAGAACATGGTCATCGTATCTCCGGATCACGGTAGCGTGCCGAGAGCGAGAAAACTGGCAGAGCCTTTGAACTGCCCGATCGCAATCGTGGACAAGAGAAGACCTGAGCCGAATAAGAGCGAGATCATGAACATCATAGGTGATGTAGAGGGCAAGAACTGCATCATCATCGACGATATGATCGATACGGCAGGCACCATAACAAATGCAGCAAATGCCATAAAGGATCTGGGCGCAACTAGCGTAAAAGCAGCCGCAACTCACGCGGTCCTCTCCGGACCTGCCATTGAGAGAATCCGGGATTCCGCCATAGAGGAGCTGGTGCTGTTAAACACCATGCCGATTCCTGAGGAGAAGAGGCTGGATAAGATCAAGGTGCTGTCTGTAGGACCGATTTTCGCAGATGCCATGACGAGGATACACACCAATGAGACGATAAGCAAGCTGTTTCAGATGAAATAGTGATGAAGGTATAAGGTGCAGGAATGTTTGTAATAGCAGGCCTCGGTAACCCGGGCAAAAAATACGAGAAGACGAGGCACAATATGGGCTTCAGGGTTATCGACGCCATAGCCGAGAAAAATGACATAAAGGTAAACAAGATAAAGCACAAGGCGCTCGTAGGTGACGGTAGGATAGCCGGCCAGAGAGTGCTCCTTGTAAAGCCGCAGACCTTCATGAACCTGAGCGGTGATTCCCTCCGTCAGGTCATGGATTACTACGACGTTCCCGAAGAAAAGCTGATCGTTATATACGACGACTTCGATACGGATCTCGGTGCCATACGCATACGAAAAAAGGGGAGCGCCGGAAGTCACAACGGAATGAAGTCGGTGATTGAGAGGTTGGGAACTCAGGATTTCCCGAGGATTCGCATCGGAATCGGCGGAACGGGAGACAGAGACTGGGTTGGCTTCGTCATAGGCGGTATGAGCAAAGAGGAAGAAAAACTGGTTTCGGAAGCCGTGGAAAAGGCTGCGCAGGCCGTTGAGGTGATGATTTCCGACGGCACGGACATGGCAATGAACCGGTTCAACGCCAAAAAGGAAAAGAAGAAAAAACAAAAGGAGCAGCCGTTAGACGGAGAGGAAAAGGAATCCGAAGGCGGCGAAGCTGACAGGGAGATAGATGACGAGAAAAGGAATGATTAACATAACGGGCGCATCCGAAGGCAGGATAGCGCCCATCATATCTCACATACTGGAGGACAAAAAGGGGCAGAGCCTTATCGTAGTGCCGACCATAACCAGGGCGCGAAGATTAGCGGTTGACCTCTCTTTTTTTGATGCACGTCCCATATACGTTATGCCGGCTGAAGACGAAAGCTTCCTTCAATACGAGGCCAGGAGCAAGGATGACCTTCTGGAGAGGCTGAGCATTTTAGATAAGGTAAGCGCAGGAGAAGAGTGCATCCTCATAGCGCCGGCATTAAGTGCCATAAGGCATCTTCCGCCTGCAGAGATCTTTGAGGAAGACAGTCTGATCCTCAAGGTTGGGGAGGACGTGGATTTGGACTCCCTCAAACAGAAGCTCTTCAGAATGGGATACGAGAGGGTATCCATGATTGAAGGCAGAGGCGAGTACAGCATAAGGGGCGGCATCCTGGACATTTTCATGGCAGACGGAGACAATCCGTACAGAATCGAATTTTTCGATACCGAAGTCGATTCCATAAGAACCTTTGATATGGAGAGTCAGAGATCCGAGGAGCAGACGTCAAGGGTTAAGATCAGCAGATGCTGCCAGATCCCGAGAGATGCGCAGCTCTTTGCTTCTGCTGCCGCAAAGATAGCCAAGGCCTACAACAGACGCATAGACGCGCTGAGAAAGCGAGAGGGAAACAGCGAGTCCGTATATGAACTGACCAAGAGAAGGGATCAGCTTGTGGAGTACGCGGACAGCATGACCAATCTCCAGTACCTTGAGAAGTTAATGGGTTACTTTTACGGCGAGACTCAGTACCTGTGGGATTACATGAAGGAGCCGGAAGTTTTCATTGACGATCCTGCCAGGATTCTCGAAAACATCGATGCATACGAGCGGGAGCTGGCAGATGATATAGAAGCCCTGCTATCTGAGGGAAGGGCAATCGGCGAGGACTTCTCCTCCGCCCAGAGTCAGGAAGATTACTTCAGGCTCTACGATTTCAAGGGATATATCTTCACGCCTTTCGTATCTACGATAAAAAACGCGCCGTTTCTTGACAGGCTGGTGGAAGTGGATTCGAGACCTACACCGTCCTTTAACGGCAGGATGGACGTGTTCAGGGATGAACTGTCATCCTATGTAAGCAGCGGATACAAGGTCACCCTCGTTTGCAGCAGCGATGAGAGAGAGGACAACCTGAGGGATTTTCTCAGGATGGAGGGACTGGAAGAAAAGATAGACTATGCCCGCGGCACATTGACCGGCGGCATGGACTTTCCCGGAGAGAAGAAGTGCTTCATCTGGGAAGGTGATATCCTGGGGCAGAGCTACAGGAAGAAGAGACGAAAGAAGAAGACCAAGGGGCAGCAGATCAAGAGCTTTTCCGACGTACAGGAAGGGGATTATGTAGTTCACGAGGCTCACGGAATCGGCAGGTTCACGGGAATTGAGCAGCTTACCGTTCAGGGTGTGAGCAGGGATTACCTGAAGGTGAAGTACGCAGGAGAGGATTCTCTGTACATCCCAGTGGATCAGCTGGGGATGCTGCAGAAGTATGTAGGCGGAGAAGGGATTACGCCGCGCCTCAACAAGCTGACTGGGTCTGAGTGGAAGAAGACGAAGGCGAAGGCAAAGGCGGCCATAGAGGAAATGGCAGAAGACCTGATCCAGCTCAGCGCAGAGAGGATGCATGCAGACGGCTACGCCTTCTCTGAAGACACCGTATGGCAGAAGGAGTTTGAGGATTCTTTCCCATATGAAGAAACAGACGACCAGCTTAGGAGCGCAGAGGAGATCAAGCGCGACATGGAGCGCCCCGTTCCCATGGACAGGCTGCTCTGCGGCGACGTAGGGTTCGGCAAGACGGAGGTTGCTGCCCGTGCCCTGTTCAAGTGCGTATCAGATGGCAAGCAGGCCGCCGTTCTCGTTCCGACGACGCTGCTGGCAAACCAGCACTACTATACTCTGAAGGACAGATTTGAAAGGTTCCCCTTCAGAGTGGAGATGCTGTCCAGGTTCAGAACGCCGAAGCAGCAGAAGCAGATTCTTGCAGACGTTAAGGCCGGCAGGGTCGATCTGATTATCGGAACCCACAGACTGCTCTCTCAGGACGTGGAGTTTAAGGACCTGGGACTTCTCGTCGTAGATGAGGAGCAAAGGTTCGGCGTAAGGCACAAGGAGAGAATCAAGCAGCTTCGTGCCAATGTGGACGTGCTCACCCTTTCGGCAACGCCGATTCCGAGAACCCTTCACATGTCACTTTCCGGCATGAAGGATATGAGCACCCTTGAAGAGCCGCCCGTTGACAGAGTTCCCGTAAGGACCTACGTCATGGAGCAGGAAAATCACGTGATCCGAGAGGCCATCGAGAAGGAACTTTCCCGCGGCGGACAGGTGTACGTGCTCTACAACAGGGTGGAAACCATAAGCTACATAGCAAATCTCATTCAGAGGCTGGTTCCGGAGGCTTCCATCGAGATAGGCCACGGGCAGATGAAGGAAAAGGAACTGGAGAATATCATCATGGACTTTGCCGCAGGCGAGTTCAACGTACTCGTGTCCACCACTATCATAGAGTCGGGGATCGATATTCCCAACGTGAATACCATGATCATCCTGGACGCTGACCGGTTCGGCCTGGCCCAGCTCTACCAGCTGAGGGGAAGGGTCGGCAGAACGGGCAGGATGGCCTACGCATACCTGATGTATCAGAAGGACAAGAACCTGAGCGAGATTGCAGAGAAGCGGCTGCGGGCCATAAGGGACTTTACGGAGTTCGGTTCCGGCTTCAGAATCGCCATGAAGGACCTGGAACTCAGGGGTGCAGGAAACATCCTTGGAACAGCTCAGTCGGGGCACATGGTAAACGTGGGATACGAGCTGTACTGCAAGATGCTGGAGGATGCGGTAGTCCTTGCAAAGGGCGGCCAGGTGCTCCCGGAGGCGGAGGAGACCGTATTCAGCATTCCTTTGCCTGCCATTATCTCCAGAAGCTACATTGACGACGATGTCCTCAGGCTTCAGATGTACAAGAAGATTGCCATGGTTGAGACAAAGGCTGACGAGCAGGATCTCATCGATGAGCTGATAGACAGATTCGGAGACATCCCTGATGAAACCATGAATCTGGTTAAGATTTCGAGGATCAGAACGGTAGCCGGAAGAGTCGGCATCAGAGAAATTTCCCGTGAAGGATACAAGGTCATGTTCAGGCTTTGGGATAACATCAAGTTCCCACAGGCCATGATGGCGTCGCTCATCGCCAACTACGGACAGAGGATCATGATCAATGCAGGGGAAGACCCATACATAAGGCTCACCATAGGTCATGAAGAAGCCCTGGAGGCCATCGAGAGATTCCTGGACACCGCGTCGGGAGAACAAAAGGTGAATTAGGCTGAATCCCTTGACTTTTGACCGGTTGCAATATAAACTTATCTATGTTGCAAAACTTAAAACTTGAGGCTGTGACGAAGACAGTAGCCCCGCGTAATACCCTTACAGAGAGCCGCGCATGAGCTGAGAGCGCGACGGTGAGGCGGCAAGCGAAAATCACTTCTGAGCCCGACACTTTAAGAGAGACGGGATGATGGTCCCGTAATTAGGGTGGTACCGCGGTTATTCATCGTCCCTATGTTTGACATGGGGACGTTCTTTTTGAAAGGAAACAGACAATGATCAAGAATTTATCGACAAAACCGATCGCCGAACTCCAGACGGAGCAGGCTGACAAGTGGGAAAAGGACGACCTGCTTAGCAAATGCGTGGGAACAAGAGAAGGACAGCCATCTTTTGTATTCTACGAAGGACCTCCGACTGCCAACGGCAAGCCGGGAATCCATCACGTAATGGCAAGAACTCTGAAGGACTCTGTAAACCGTTATAAGACCATGAAGGGCTTCAAGGTAAACAGAAAGGCCGGATGGGATACCCACGGACTTCCCGTTGAAATCGAAGTTGAAAAGCAGCTGGGCATAGAAGGCAAGAAGGAAATCGAAAAGTACGGAATCGCCGAATTTAACAAGAAGTGCAAGGAGTCCGTATTCACATACAAAGGTCTCTGGGAGCAGATGACGAAGAGAATGGGTTACATGGTAGACATGGACGATCCGTATATCACGCTGGATGACAACTACATCGAGTCCTGCTGGTGGATCATCAAGGAGTTCTTCAAGGCAGGCCTGGTTTACGAAGGTCACAAGATCCTTCCTTACTGCCCGCGCTGCGGAACGGGACTGGCCTCTCACGAAGTTGCACAAGGGTACAAGGACGTTAAGGTAAACACACTCACCGTTAAGTTCCACCGCAAGGATACGGAGAACGAATACTTCCTGGCATGGACGACCACGCCGTGGACCCTTGCGTCAAACACCGTCCTTACGGTAGGCCCTGATATCGACTACGTGAAGGTTAAGATGATTTCAGGCGATGAAGAGGGGAATATCTTCTATCTGGCAAAGAATCTGGCTGACAAGGTGCTGGGAGAGGGCACTTATGAAGTAATCGATGAGATGAAGGGTAAGGATCTGGAGTACATCGAGTACGAACAGCTCATGCCTTTCGTGAAGGCTGACAAGAAGGCCTTCTTCGTAACATGCATGGACTACGTTTCAACGGAAGACGGTACAGGTATCGTTCACACGGCACCTGCTTTTGGTGAGGACGACTATCAGTGCGGTCGCAAGTACGACCTGCCTGTTCTTCAGCCTGTAGACGAGAGAGGCTGCTACACAGACACCCCTTGGAAGGGTCACTTCGTAATGGAAGAAGGCCTGGACGTTGAGATCATCAAGTATCTGGCAGAGGGCAATAAGGTTTACGCGAAGCAGAGGGTGGAGCACAACTATCCTCACTGCTGGCGATGCGGAACGCCGCTGGTTTACTACGCGAACCCGAGCTGGTACATCGAGATGACTAAGCTGAAGGATCAGCTGGTTGAGAACAACAACAGCGTCAACTGGTATCCGGATTTCGTAGGAGAGAAGAGATTCGGCAACTGGCTGGCAGAGGTGAAGGACTGGGCGATTTCAAGGAGCAGATACTGGGGTACTCCGATCCCTGTTTGGCGCTGCGAATGCGGTCACTTGGAGTGCATCGGAAGCAAGGCTGAACTGGTGGAGAAGTCACTGGAGACCATAGATGAGACCATTGAACTGCACAGACCGTATGTGGACGATGTTCACATTACGTGTCCTGAGTGCGGCAAGAAGATGCAGAGAATTCCTGAGGTCATGGACTGCTGGTTTGACAGCGGCGCTATGCCGTTCGCCCAGAGGCATTATCCATTTGAGAATGCTGAGATCTTCGATGAGGAACTTTTCCCTGCAGACTTCATTTGCGAAGGAATAGACCAGACGAGAGGATGGTTCTATTCACTCATGGCAATTTCCACCTTCATCAAGGGCAAGTCGCCGTACAGAAACGTGCTCGTAAACGACCTGATCCTGGACAAGGAAGGAAAGAAGATGTCAAAGCACGTGGGTAACACGGTCAACCCGTTTGAGATGCTGGACAAGTACGGCGCAGACGCCACAAGATGGTACCTGCTTCACACTTCACCTGCATGGTCGCCTACGAAGTTTGATGAAGACGGACTTATCGAAATCGTGAGCAAGTTCTTCGGAACCCTCAAGAACGTATATAACTTCTTCGTGCTCTACAGCAATCAGGACGAGATCGATCCTGCAGGGCTTGATGTACCGTACGAGGCAAGACCAGAACTGGACAGATGGATCATCTCCAAGTACAACGGACTTGTCAAGGAAGTTACAGAGTCCATGGACAAGTACAATCATATGATTACCACCAGGAAGATTCAGGACTTCGTCAACGAAGACCTGTCCAACTGGTACATCAGAAGAGCCAGAAGAAGATTCTGGGGCGAGGAGATGACGGAGGATATGAAGGCCGTTTACGCTACCACATATGAAATACTCGTGGGCGTATCCAAGCTGATCGCACCGTTTGCACCGTTCCTGTCGGATGAAATGTATCAGAACCTTACGGGAGAAGAGTCCGTTCACCTGGCATACTATCCTGAAGCAGACGAAAGTCTCATAGACGTAAAGGTTGAGGAGAGAATGGATCTGGTTCGTGCCCTCGTAGGCCTGGGAAGAGGAACGAGAGAAAAGGAAAAGATCAAGGTTCGTCAGCCGCTGGGAGAAGTTCTCGTTGACGGTAAGTACGAGGCCCTCATAGGAGACCTGGTACCGCTCATCA
>JAFTHD010000010.1 GCA_017457585.1 Bacillota bacterium
ACGACCATGAATCTGTACCGCAAAGATGAGATCGGCTACGCGAACAGCCGCGTCTGCTGCTCAAGAAAGGACATCGACGATGCAGGAATCGTGGCATATCAGATGGGAATTCCCTTTGAAGTGCTGGATTTCACAGAGGACTTCAAAGAACACATAATCGATAAATTCATCAAGGTGTACGAGGCCGGCGGCACGCCGAACCCTTGTATCGACTGCAACAGGTACATGAAGTTTGATAAGCTGCTGGATTACGCCCGTGACAACGGCTTCGACTACGTCGTGACCGGCCACTATGCCAGAATCGAGTTCAACGATGAAACGGGCAGGTACGAACTTCTCAAGGCACTGGATCAGAGCAAGGATCAGAGCTACGTGCTCTACTCCCTTACGCAGGAGCAACTGGCGCATACCATGTTTCCTCTCGGCGGAATGTTAAAGGAGGAGACGAGGAAGATTGCGGAGGCCAACGGATTCGTAAACGCTCGCAAGCGCGACAGCCAGGACATCTGCTTCGTTCCGGACGGTGACTACGTCAGGTTCATGCAGGACTTTACGGGGAAGACGTACCCAGATGGAAAGTTCGTGAACGAAGAAGGACAGGTGCTGGGTGACAGCAGAAACTCCGTGAAGTACACCATCGGCCAGCGCAAAGGCCTTGGCATCGCAATGGGAAAGCCGGTGTACGTTGTGGATAAGGACATGGAAGCGAACACGGTGACCCTGGGCGATGAGCCGGCACTCTTTCACAGGAGCCTGATCGCCGAGGACATGAACTGGATTTCGGTGGCGGAACTGACAGAGCCCATGCGCGTAAAAGCAAAGGTTCGCTACAGGCAGGCGGAGCAGTGGGCGACGGCCTACCCGGCAGACTGGCAGAACGGCCAGGCCGGCAACGATGGCACGTCCGGTGGTGCTGCCGATGGCGCCGGAACCGAGGCCACTACCGATGGAGCCGGAACTGGTGGTGCGGACGGTTCGGCGCAGGAGGAGAAACGAGCAGTCGGCAACGGTACCCCAACGGGAATCAATGGCCAGGCCGGCAGCAGGATAAAGGTCGTCTTCGACGAACCTCAGCGCGCGATTACCGCAGGACAGGCGCTTGTGCTCTACGATGGAGATAAAGTCGTGGGCGGCGGCACGATAACCGGCGTTGTTTCAGACGACGAGTAGAAGCCGTTGGGATAGAAACCGATAGATAAGAAACGGCGTCCGCTTCCTTTTTGGGAGTGTAGGTGGTGCAGGAGAAGTCGAAGCGTGCACACGCCCATAGATGCACACCGTATACAAATAACGACAGGGAGACACGAGATGGATTTTGCTGATTCGCAGATCATCAGATATTCGAGACAGATAAGACTAAAAGAAATCGGCGTCAAAGGACAGAAGAAGCTGGCGGCAGGAAGCGTCCTTGTGATTGGGGCAGGAGGCCTTGGTTCCCCTGCGGCCATGTACCTTGCCGCGGCCGGCATCGGCAGAATAGGCATTGCTGACGGTGATGCGGTGGATCTATCCAATCTTCAGAGGCAGATTCTGCATTCTGAAGCGGATTTGAACAAGGCGAAAGTGTTGTCCGCGGAAGAGACCCTGAAGGGAATAAACAGCGGGATAACTGTTCAGACCTATGAGGAAATGGTAACGCCGGACAACATTCTCAGTTTGATTTCCGACTACGATATCGTCCTCGATTGCACGGACAGCTTTGCGATGAAGTTCATGATAAACGATGCCTGCGTCATCGGGAATAAGCCTTTCGTGCACGCTGGGATCACGGGCTTTGAAGGTCAGCTTATGACCGTTTTGCCTCACAAGACGACCTGTTACAGGTGCGTTTTTGAACAGCCGCCTGCACCAGGAACCGTTCCTACATGCAGTGAAGCCGGAGTTATCGGAGCTGTTGCAGGAGTCATCGGAACCCTTCAGGCTCTTGAGGCCATCAAGTTTTTCACAGGCGCCGGCAAGCTCCTGACGGGCAAAATGCTCACCTTTGACGGACTGGAGATGAAGTTCCGGGGCGTACCGTTCCCAAACAGGCGCTGCGATTGTCTGGTCTGCTCGGATCAGGCGACCATTAGAACGTTGGAAACCTACGAGGAGGCCTGCGAACTTAAGTAGGCGCTGTGGCCGGTAGCGGTCTCCCCGGAGGCATTTCATCCTGCGAACAATTCTTTGCATTTTCCATGGAGTCAGATCATTAAATTCCGCATGCCGGATACTATAATCACGTACTGTACTTCTCATATGCATCCTCAAGAGCAGTGAAATCTTTACATCTTTTCCCAAGTTGAGTCGAATCCCCATTATCCATGCGATTCCTATAGAACACGTGGGCATTTTTTTTTATTTTATCTTACAGTCCCTTGATTATTCTGTA
>JAFTHD010000123.1 GCA_017457585.1 Bacillota bacterium
ATCATCTGCGCACAGACAGCGGCAGGCTTGATGACGGCATTCGGAATATATGGCACCCATTGCGTCAGTCCCGTCACCTTTTTCATAGCCTCCACAATCTGCTCAATCGTATAAGCAGGCTCGAACGTGCAGTTGTACAGCCTTACCCCCTCGCCTACAGGAGAGGGCTGGGGAGAGGTCTTACCTTCTACATTCCATAGTATAAACCTCACTAGCTCCTTCACGTACACACACGCCTTGATTGTATCCTTCCGACCGGGATACGCGAACATGTGGTCCTTGATGCTCTTATAAAGGCGTGAGAAATTCCCGTTCTCACCTTTCCCAAACACCACTCCAGGACGAACAATCGTCAGTTGACGACCATCCCCTCCTCTCTGCCAGGCTATGTGAATCTTCTCTGCCACCAGCTTCGAAATCCCATACGCTGTATTAGGTGTCGGCAGCGTCTCCTCCGTCTTCAGCTCCTCCGCAGCCCCATACGGTGCGATGCTCGACGTGAAGACCATCTTCCTGATGCCATACTTCTCCGCAAGGTCACACACATGCTCCGCCCCACGGATATTCGTCTCGAAGTACTCGATGTCCTCGTGCCCTGGTGTCCGATGCACCGCTGCAAAGTTCAAGATGACATCCTCCGGCGTCGGCTCGAACGGCAGGTTCTCGATGGGGTTCCGCACATCGCACTCGACAAAAGTCGATCCAAGCGTCTCACCCTCCTTGACCGCAGGCTTATAGTTCTTCACTACCGGGTTCGGTGTCCCCGGCTTCACGATATCCAGATTCCACACCTTGGCCTCTGGATGCACTTCATTCAACAGATTAGTCAGGTGCGTACCGATAAACCCGGTACCACCAGTAATTATATAGTTCATACTAATTCTCCTTATTTTGTTCTAAAACCGCATTCTCAAAATATTTAGTAAGCCGTTCTGCTTCAGAAACAGCATCAAAGCCAGCTTTTATCATATCGTCTTCTCTTCCTCTTCGTAAAGGCATCGACTTGTCTGTCTCTGAGATAATGATATCTGCCCATTCCATAGCACTTTTCTTCAGACTGATGAAATGTCCCAGTTCTGCGACAGCAGCTTCTCTTGTCACTTCCTCAGAGAAGAACACTGGCAAACCCGCTGCCTGAGATTCTACGCCAACTACTGGCAAACCTTCGTAAAGACTTGGCAGTAAAAATGCGTCGAATGCCATATAGAATTGCTTAATATCCTCTCTTCTACCGAGCCAACTTACTTTTTCGTCAAGGTCATATCGTGTTATCCTGTCTTTCATTTGCATTTCCATGCTTCCTGCTCCGATAATCACAAAATGAGCGTTTTCTTTTTTCTTGGCAATCTCATTCATCACGTCTATTAGGAAAAGTGGATTCTTTTGCATCTCAAAGCGAGCAATATGCCCATAAACGACATGGGTATCCCATCCATACTTCTCTCTTGTTTCCTCTCTCAGCTTTGGATCGAAGGAGTTCCTTTTTGCATCCACAGGAGATAAGAATATTGCGATTTTTCCATAATCATACGCTTTCCTTCCAAATTGATAGATACCACAATCCTTGCCATTAGCCATAAAATAGTTGCAATACAAATGCGAGAATTGCTTTAGTATGTTTTTCATTAGTGTCTTTTTCTTCTCCAAAGGCGATGCCATGGTTAAGCTCTCGCTTACCCTAACCTTTATTCCGCAGTAGAATGCCATACAAAGAGGAAACAAGTTCATGGTGTTGTTA
>JAFTHD010000124.1 GCA_017457585.1 Bacillota bacterium
AATGATTCAAAGGGAGGGAAAAATGGCAAGTAAGTATGATGGTTTATCAAGAATCATTATTCAGAATGTTGGCGGAAAAGATAACATTTCCGCGATCACGCACTGCGTTACGAGACTTCGCTTTACACTCAAGGACGAGTCTAAGGCGAACACCGACATTCTCAAGGAAACGGACGGAGTCGTAACAGTTCTACAGTCCGGCGGTCAGTATCAGGTTGTCATCGGAAACCACGTGCCGGATGTCTATGCATCGGTAGTAAGCGTGGGCCACTTGGAGAACCTGGCGGCTAAGCCGGAGGGTGAAGAGGGCGCACCTGCTGAGAAAAAGAATCTGTTTGATACATTTATCAGTATCGTAACCGGAGTGTTCACACCTTTCCTCGGTGTGTTCTGTGCATGCGGTATTCTGAAGGGCGTTCTGGCTCTTCTGTCCACGATTGGTGTCATGAACGGCGCGGGCGGCACCTACAACATTCTCTATTCGATCGGCGATTCCGCCTTCTATTTCCTGCCCCCGATCCTGGGCTATACGGCAGCCAAGCGTTTCAAGCTCCCCGAAATGGAAGGCCTTCTGATCGGTCTGGCAATGGTATATCCCAACATGCTTGATGCAAGCGCTATGGATATTTCCAACCTGTTCAGGATCCCGGTAGTACTTCCTCCGTCCGGCAATTACACAAGCAGCGTTATCCCTGTAATCTGTGCTGTCGCATTCGCAGCCTGGTTCGAGAAATTGTATAAGAAGTATATCCCTGATACAATTAAGCTTTTCGCTGTTCCGCTGATCACGCTTGTAGTTACATTCTCCGCTACTGTACTTGTAATCGGACCGATCGCCAGCATGATCTCTACCGGACTTTCTTTCGTATTCAACTGGCTGTATGGCGTCAGCTCCATCGCAATGGGAGCAGTCGTAGGTGCACTGTGGCAGGTACTTGTTATGTTCGGTCTCCACTGGTCGCTGATCCCTATCGCGCTGATCAATATGTCCAACGGCGGCGACATCATTCTTGCTGCTATGTTTGGTACAACTTTTGCACAGACCGGTGCAGTCGCAGGCATGTGGGTTAAGAGTAAAGACAAGAAAGTGAAGAGCCTCGCTCCTGCAGCGCTGATCTCCGCGATCGCAGGCGTTACAGAGCCCGCCATTTACGGTCTGACACTTCCCAAGAAGGGCCCGTTCTTCCGTACTTGCGCGATCGCAGGTGTGGCAGGTGCTTTCCTCGGCGCATTCGGCGTCAAGGCTTACCAGATGGCAGGCATGGGTGTCTTCGGATAAACAGCTTATATCGATACAGTCAACAATGACCTCAGAGGTATGATCATCGCAATCGTGATCTCCCTGATCTGCGTAGTCGCAGGATTCATCTCTGAGATGATCTTCTACAAAGATGATGAGCCTAAGGCAGCCAAGAAGCAGGCAGCTTCTGCGGATGCAGGTGCGGCAGGCGGTGAGATTTTGGGTGCTCCCATTACCGGCAAGGCTGTTGCGCTCTCTGAGATAGCAGATGAGGCATTTTCCAGCGGAGCAATGGGTCAGGGCGCAGCGATCGTCCCTTCCGAAGGTGCAGTTTATGCGCCTGCAGACGGAGAGATCACCGTTTTCTTCCCTACCGGCCACGCGATCGGCATGATGACGGACAAGGGCGCAGAACTCCTCATCCACGTAGGTATGGACACCGTATCTCTGAACGGCAAAGGCTTTAAGCCCCTCAAGAAGGCCGGCGACCACGTTAAGAAGGGCGAGAAGCTTCTTGAATTCGATCTTAATGTGATCAAGGAGGCAGGACTTTCCGCGGACACACCGATTCTTGTGACCAATACGGATGAATTTGCGGATGTGATCCAGCTTGCAGAAGGCGAAGTTACGCACGGTGCGGATCTGGTCCAGACTATGTAAATGGTAAATTGACCTCTGGGGTCGATTGACGAACCTGGGGGTAATTCCGAACAAACCTGAAATCTCTCTCCGGGGCGGCTGCCTTGAAAGAGGTCCTGCTCCGGAGATGAAATCAACCCGGAGGAAAAGAGAATGAGAACTTTCAGAGAAGATTTTCTGTGGGGCGGCGCCACAGCCGCCAATCAATATGAAGGTGCGTGGGACACTGACGGCAAAGGCGCTTCCGTCTCGGATCACTGCACGAACGGCAGCCATACCTGTCCCAAGCGTGTGACGCCTGAATTTGAGGAGGGAACCCTCTATCCCAGCAGAGAGGCGACCGATTTCTATCATCACTACAAAGAGGACATT
>JAFTHD010000125.1 GCA_017457585.1 Bacillota bacterium
GGCCATTTATCGCAATACCTCCGATGACAAGCAGACCGTCCGGAGCGCTCAGGTCTTTGACGGGACCAGCCGCAGCGCCCGAAAGGATACTGCATCCGGAGAGCATTCTGTAAGCCGCGATGAAGAACGGGATCTGCAGGAGCAGCGAAACTGAGCTCTTCAGGACATTCATCGGGCTGTAATCGTTCTGCCTGTAGTATGTCTGAAGGATCATGAAGCGCTCGTCGCCCTTGAACGATTCCCTGATGTGCTTGATGACGGGAGCGAGTTTGATCTCCTTTTCCCTGGCTTCTTCCTGAATGCTGTCGGCCCGCCTGTAAAGCGGAAGGACCACCAGATTGAATGCCAGACTGAGGATTATTATCGATATAACGGCATTGCCAGATGACTTGAAGATGATCGAGAAGACTATCTCGAACAAAAGCTCTATCGGGTAGATTATCAGCGTGTACAGAGCCGTCAGGAATGTCATCAGCCGTTCCCTCCGGTATAAAGGCGTCTGACCCTCTTTCCTACTACGCACGTGATCTCATAATTGATAGTTCCGATCCTGTCTGCAAGGTCATCAGCAAGCCTTTCCCTGCCGAAAACAATTACCTTGTCCCCTACCTTGGGCCTGACCTTCATGTCCGTGGTATCGACCATGCACATATCCATGCATACATTTCCGATTATCGGGCACTTCTCACCGTCTATCACGAGTTCGAACCCGTTCGAAAGGCGTCTGGAAAGTCCGTCCGCGTAGCCTATTCCGACCGTTGCAACCTCAGTTTCACGTTCAGCCGTAAAGTGTCTGCCGTAGCTTACCGTGGCTCCTGCCGGGATCTTCTTTACGTGGATGACCTTGGCATACCAGGTCATGACCGGGATCAGATCGAGCTTTACGGGAGGCTCGGGGCATCCCGGCGGCATCAGTCCGTAAAGGATTATGCCCGCTCTTACGAGATCCAGGTGCATCTGAGGAAATCTCATGATGCCTGCGCTGTTGCATATGTGTTTCTTCTCGAAAACGATGCCCTCATCCTCGAGAACCTTTATCTGTGCCATGAATGCATCGTACTGCTTCATCGTGTAAGAATCGTCATCGGTATCGGCTACCGCAAAATGCGAGAAAACGCCGTACGGTATGATCCCCGGAAGCCTGCAGCTCCTGATTATCTCTTCGGTGCCGGTGCCGTCAGTCGCAAAACCTATGCGTCCCATGCCCGTATCGAGCTTGATATGGACTTTTATCTGCTTGCCCTGCGAGACAGCCTCGTCCGACAAAGCCTTGGCGATGTCATAGGAATAGACAGACTGTTCGATATCAAATCTGACGGCATCCGCATAACGGCTCTTGTCCGTAAACCCGAGGGTCATCATTGGAGCCTTTATTCCGCGGCGTCTGAGATCGACAGCCTCATCGATCGTTGCAAGGCACAGGCCCGCCGCACCGCATTCGAGAAGCGTTGTGGCAGTTTCGTAAGCGCCGTGTCCGTAGGCATCAGCCTTAACGACGGCCAGTATTCCCGCTCCGGGAGCGGTTACTTTTCTAATCTCTGCAAAATTATGCCTTAACGCATCGAGACTTATCTCGACACAGGAACGGTCATAATAATCGGATTTTTGTATGTTTCCGAAATCTTCCATAGATTCTCAGTTCCAACCTGCTTTCTTAAAGGCTTCCGGAAGAAACTCCCCGAGATCCGAAGGCAGCATTGCCCTTGTTCCGTATTTAGCCGATGCGAGCATGCCTGCTCCGGAATGGATCTTTACGGCCGCGCAGGCAGCTTCCTCGGGCTGGATGCCCTGTGCAAGAAGCCCAGCCAAAAGGCCGGCGAGAACATCCCCTGATCCGCCTTTTGCCATACCGCTGTTCTCGGTATCGTTGATATACGTACGGCCGCCGGGAACGGCGATCACCGTCTTGCTGTTCTTGAGAACGATGACGCTCTTGAGCTTCTTTGCGAGCTTCATGGCAGCTACCTGAGAAGGATCGTTGGGATCGATCCCCTCAACGCCTGCAGAGATCCTGGCAAATTCGCCCATGTGGGGCGTTAAGACCGCGGGTGTCTCCCTGTGCCTTAAGAGCGGAAGTATATGTTCCTTATCGTGGGCGGCAGCACTCAAGGCACCTGCATCGATCACGAGTCTTTTCGCTTCACGGATGTAAAGACCTAAAAGCGGAAGGATGTTGAGGTCATCGGACGGGATGCCGGGACCTATAAGAACGGAGTCTGCCTTTTCGAGCAGGCGGGCCGCCGTTCTCAGTACTCCTGAGGGCATTCCGTCGCGCAGGGACTGAAGCGCGCAGGGGTGATTTGCGCTGATTGCATCAAGTGTCCTTGAATCCGAATGAACACGGACCAGTCCGCAGCCGGATCTGAGAGCCGCACCGCATGCAAGGACTGCAGCACCCGGCATATATTCTGAACCGGCCGTGATGAGACAGGTGCCGAAAGTCCCCTTGTATCCACAATCCGGACGGTCGGGAGCCATGCTCTTTACAAGTTCGTCAGTCAGGACGATGCCGTCAGTCTCACTCATGCTTTTCCTCATCCCTTCCGGGCACAAGATCTTCGTTCCTTATGCTGCTTATCAGGCCGATGTCAAAAGGAGTCTCCTGATATACGTAATAGTTGAGCCAGTTGGTGTACATGA